>CAUTOT010000028.1:0-11465 GCA_963539765.1 uncultured Atopobium sp.
CAGAACCTACCAAAGCTGCGCTATTTTGTGCGCCAGGCCTAAAAGCCGACGCTAATACGCTGAAGAATCATAATTACCCGCATGTGAACTGCCTCCCATTTCTTATGTCCAAGAAATGGGAGGCAGTTCACATGCGGGTGGCTTTTTGGTGACTAGTTATACGAGCAGCTCTGTGAAGAGAGCTTGCCTGCGAGCTGTGATTACTGTGGCAAAATCCAGCTAGGAAGGCCGTCAGAGAAGATACGTGCGAGTGGGTATGCCTCTTCAATAGTCAGTGTTGTAATAACGTGATAAGGACCTTCTGCTGATGTATCAAATACCAGCGCAAGGGGTTTCTCGCCATCAGAGGTAGGAAGTGCAAGGTAGATGCAGTGCTTGGACGGATTGTAAAGCTCAACAGCCATACGCCAGCCGCGCTTTGCAGCTCGCAAGGCGTTTTGCACCAGAAGCGAGTTGTCATCAAATCCGCACTCGGGGTCAAAGAGCAGGGGCGAGGCAACTGTGATGGGAAGCGAGAAGTCGGCGTCGGTATGCATGAGCTGCTGCTCGTTCTTTCTGTAGACGTACGCCGCGGAAAGGCAAGCCTGTGCCGCTTGTAACGAGGGTGCATCGCTCAGATAGGTGGTGCAAAGCGCGTTCCAGTCGGAGACAGGAGCTTCGTTCATAACCACGTCAACAGGGTTGATAGGTAGCTGCTTTGCTGCGGCAGGAAGCTTTTCCCATGAAGCAATGGCAGACTTTGGCAGTCCGCGAAGCACATCAACTGCCTGATCCTGCAGCTCATCTGCAGAAACGTTGAGCTTCAAGAGCGTCCAGGGACGCAGAGCACCGCGCTTAGACTTACGAATGGTAGCGGTAATAACCTCGTCAGTCTGCGGTTTCTTGTAACGCGTGTTGAACGTGAACGTACCGCCCTTGGTAATGAGCGCGCGAGAAGACTCTGCAAGTTTGAAGTCTTCTTCCAGCTGCTTGAGAACGTTGGCGTCGACGGGAGCCATCTGATACAAAATGCCGAGAAGCTCGTTGTTGACGTGGACGTCTTCCTCAAAATTGGCAGGGTATGTTGAGGTAGAGGTGGAAGTCTTATTCTGATTGATTGCCTGCGTAGAAGCCTGGGATTCAGAAACTGTAGAGCTAGAGACAGAACTTGTTGCATTCAGTGCCTGTTGCAATACTGAAGGAGCAGCCTCAAGCGTCTTCTCTTCATCGGAGCCGTCGTAGGGATTGTAGGTAACGGTAAGCGAGATGGTAGGCTCGGGCACTACAGGCTCGGGCACTACAGGCTCGGACACTACAGGTCCAGGCACTGTTAGCTCGACAGATTCATGCTCTGGAGCTGGTGTTTCGGTCTCGTCAGGTTCTGGAGTGGCATCATCGGCAGATTCTTGCTGGAGGTCTTCTTCAGGTGCCTCTGCAGTAGGCGTCGCTGCAACAGACGGTTCCTCCGAGTCCTCTGTGACAGTCAGTTTTTCTGACTCCGTTGACTCTTCCTGTGCAGGAAGCTCCTCAACTTCAGGTTCCGCTTCAACTACCAGGTGTTTTGGCTTGAGAGCTCGAATGGACTTTGTCCCACGGCGGCGCTTCCAAGGTTTGCCGTTGTTTTGTGCCTCGACGTTTTTCTCGCCAGCAGCAAGGGCGACCTCAAAGGTATCAAAGGTCAGAAGCGTTGCGTAGACGTAGCCTTTTTTGAACGCAGTGATTTTGATGAAATCGGGGCACGCCTCCATGAGCGCGCGGATGTCGTCAAAGCCAAAATCCTGCGGTGCAAGGTCGTCTTCAATGAGCACGCCCTCAACGGCAGAGAGGGGAGTCTGCTTAGAGACGCCAATGGTTGCTTTAAGTAGTTTATACAGGTAGAGCGCGTGTTCTTGTTTTATAACAGCCATGATGCTCCTGAAATAGTAGTTAGTGGACTACATACTACTCGATTTTGAACAGACAAAGATACTGATTGCACATAGAAAGTCGCAATACGTAGCAAAAAAGCGAGAGCTGGACTGATAGAATAAAGCTAGATTGAAGGGAGCCCACATGATTGGTCGTTTTATTAAGAGAGCTGCAGTTAGAGCTGCAGGTTTAGCAATTACTCAGTATGCCGCAAAGGCAGCACTTCAATCCGAGGCTGGAAGAAAGCTGCTTGCTACAACAGCTTCTAAAGCTGCCAACTTAGCTGGCAATATTGCTAAAGAGCAGCTTACAGCTGGGTTTAATGCTCATATTAGGCCAGCACTGCCAAGCGGCGATGCTATTCAGTCGTCAGTCGCTCGCGCTCAGTCTGCGCTTCGTTCGGCTCAGACTTCAGTTTTGGCTGCTCAGGCCCAGCTTCAATCTAATCTAGAAAATCGTTTTTCTCGCCCAAAGAACAAGCTTTCAAAGCAGCTTGCAAGCACTGCAGAGTCGCTTGAAGAGATGGGGGAGACCCTGGCTGAGCACCAGGATGCTGCCGCAGATATCGCAGTTGCAGATATTGCTGAAGAAATTGCTGCTCAAAATGGACAGGATTCTGATGCTTTGTTAGCTTCTACCAAGAAGCGCAAGTCGTTTAGAAATGTGGCAATTGCTGGTGGCGTTGTGGCTGGTGCTGCTCTTGGTTTAGCTGCATACGGTGCTTATTCTATTGCTCCTCGCAAGCAAAATGATCGCCTGCTCCTGGAGCGTTGGCACGAGATTGCTCGTCATCGCTATGCTCACCGTGGCCTCTACAACAACGAGGCGGGCATTCCAGAGAACTCCCTGCTTGCTTTCCGCGCAGCTGTCGAGAAAGGCTTTGGCTCCGAGGTTGATGTTCACCTGACCGCAGACAACAAGCTGGTAGTTGTTCACGATTCCGCGCTTGATCGTCTTTGTGGCGTACAGAAGATTGTTGAGGAGTCCACGCTGGAGGAGCTTCGTGGTTTGAGGCTTCTTGCTACCGATGAGCAGATTCCAACATTTGAGGAAGTCCTTGAGGTTTATGCATGGAGTGGCTCCGGTGAGCTACCTGCACCTTTGATTATTGAGGCTAAGACGCGCAACAATAACGCTGAGCAGCTGGCAGAAAAGATTATGCAGGCTCTTGATCTTCGTCCCGTTCGTGCATGCATTCAGAGCTTTGATCCTCGCGTTTTGCAGTGGCTGCGTCAGAATCGTCCTGAGATGCTTCGTGGCCAGCTCTCAGAGAATTTCTTGGTTGACCGTCAGACCAAGCACATGAACATTGCTACACGAGCTGGCGCTACAGCTCTCTTTGGTAATTCTGTTGGTCGTCCAGACTTCATTGCATACAAGTTTGAGGACCGCAAGAACCCCTTTGTTAAGCTGGCTTGCAATACCATGGGCGCACATCTCATTACCTGGACCGTTAGAAATGAGGAGGACATGATTGCCTCCGAGCTTGAAGGTGCTCCTGTCGTCTTTGAGGGATTTGTCCCAACCCCAGCATCGCTGATCAGCTAGTTTTTTAATTGGCGAGAAGAGCGTTTGGCTTAAACTACGGTCAAAATTTATAGGTTTATCTGGGACTCCACGGGTTTCTCGCCCGTGGAGTTTTCATAACAAAGCTCATAAATATTATTGTATGAATATATGTACATATATAGATTTATGTAGTAGACAAGGCGTAACAACCTACCCGAGGAGGAGCTATGAGCTCGAAGACAAAGGTTAAGATTGGACGCATTGTCTGTTCTGCTGTTTTGCTAGTAGTAGCTTATGTGATTGAACACACCTTTAATCTGCAGCTTTGGCAGGCACTCTTGGTCTATCTGTTACCCTATGCTGTGGCTGGATACGATGTTGTGTTAGAGGCATGGGAGAGTATCACTGAGGGTGAGTGTTTTAACGAAGACCTGCTCATGACCATTGCTACTGTTGGTGCCTTGCTTATTGGCTTTGTTCCCAACGGCTCTCCTATGTTTGATGAAGCTGTTTTTGTCATGCTGTTCTTCCAGGTAGGAGAGGTGTTTGAGCACCTTGCTTCTGACAACAGCAAGAAATCAATTGCTAAGCTTATGGATATCCGTCCTGACAGCGCAACGGTTGAACGTGACGGACAGCTGCTTACTATCTCTCCAGAAGAAGTTGGGCTAGGAGAGATTATTGTGGTAAAGCCCGGTGATCGTGTTCCTGTTGACGCAGAGATTGTTGAGGGTTCTACCAGCCTTGATACCGTTGCTCTTACTGGTGAGAGCATGCCTCGTGATGCAACGGTGGGGGATAACATTATCTCGGGCTGCGTAAATCTTTCTGGTGTGGTGCGTGCTCGCGTTACCCACCTCTTTGAAGACTCTACTGCTTCCCGCATTATTAAACTGGTAGAAAGCTCCAACCAAAACAAGTCCAAGAGCGAGAGTTTTATTCGTCGTTTTTCTCGCGTGTATACTCCAGCAGTTGTTTACAGTGCCATTGCGCTGGCGTTTTTGCCACCACTGCTTTCGGGAGACTTTGTAGCTAACGCTTCTACCTGGGTTGTAAGGGCGCTCACCTTCCTTATTGCGTCTTGCCCATGCGCGCTGGTAGTCTCTGTGCCACTGTCCTTCTTCGGCGGCATTGGCGCCGCTTCAAAGGAAGGCATCCTGATCAAGGGTTCTGCATACATTGATACGCTTTCAACCCTTGATACCGTTGCATTTGACAAGACCGGCACACTGACCGAGGGTGTCTTTGAGGTCCTGGCTGTTCACCCTCAAACCATTGGCGAGAAGGACCTTCTGCACCTAGCCTCTCACGTTGAGATGCACTCCACGCACCCCATTGCTGCAGCTCTTCGTGCTGCTTATCCAAGCGAGGACGATGACTGTGTTATCACGGACATTAAAGAAATTGCTGGTCAGGGCATCTGCGCTAACGTGAATGGTAAGAACGTCGCCGTTGGTAACTGCGCACTTATGGAGAGCGTAGGAGCTTCTTGGAAAGCTTGTGAAAACCACGGAACCATCATTCACGTGGCTGTTGATGGAACCTACATGGGCCACATTGTTATTTCTGACCGCGAACGAGCTGATGCTCCAGCAGCAATCGCTTCCCTCAAAAACGTTGGTGTATCTAAGGTTGTTATGCTCACGGGCGATAAACGCGACGTTGCAGAAGAGATTGCAGCTAAGATGGGCATCACCGAGGTTCGCTCTGAGCTGCTTCCACAGGATAAGGTAGCTGCGGTCGAAGGTCTTATCGCCCAGAAGACTGCTGGTAAATCCCTTGCCTTTGTCGGCGACGGCATCAATGATGCACCTGTTCTTGCTCGCGCCGATGTCGGCGTTGCTATGGGCGTTTTGGGATCTGATGCTGCTATTGAGGCTGCCGACGTAGTTCTTATGGACGACAAGCTCTCAAAGCTCTCAAAGGCCGTAAAAATTGCTCGTCATACCTTGGGCATTGCAAAGCAGAACATTGTGTTTGCCATTGGTGTTAAGGTTGCTATTTTGATTCTTGCAGCCTTTGGTTTAGCTCCCATGTGGCTAGCGGTCTTTGGAGACACAGGCGTTATGGTGCTTGCAGTTCTTAATTCCACCAGAGCCTTGAATATTAAGTCAATCAAGTAAAAGAGACCAAGGTTGCTTGCATAAAAAAGGAGCGCTCGCAAAGGAGCGCTCGCAAAGGAGCGCTCCTACAAAGGTTATTTTCACAAACGGCTGTTTCTACACAGAGCCGACTACAAATTACCGAGCCTTTTTACGAAGTCTACGAGCACGGTTTGCAAGATTGCGGACCGTGCTTTCCATGCCATGAGGAACGTAGGTTAGTGACTCTAAATCTTCTGGAAGGTAGTCAACAAGACTGACAGGCTCTGTGGGTGTGAAATCTGCTGGTACAGGACCCGGAGCAATCAGGTAGGCATGAACCTTAGCGCCCTGGGCGCCAAGTTTTTGCTCGTACTCACTAGGAACATCGTGAGGAAAATCGTCTTGAGCATCTCGCGTTTTCCAAATAAAGTTGTATCCAGCAACTTCAACTTGCTCAAGAGAAAAATCAAAAAGTGGCTGGCTATCCGTTTTAAGACGAACAACGCCCTCTTTAGTTAGAACATTTCTGTACTGCATAAGACGTTCAGCATCAGTGAGGCGCAACTTTGCCTGCCTGATTCGAGGAAATGGTGCAGGGAAGTTGAGATAAATAACAGAGACCTCTTCTGGCGAGAAGTACTCATCAATCTTCATACCGGTACCAGGAACTACGATGGCGTTAGGCACTCCTGCTTCATAAATTGTTTTAGCAGCATATGAAATACAGATAGGTTCTGTATCAATGGCTACAAAAAGCACATTAGGATTTGCCTTAGCTTGAGCGGCAGTAAAAGATCCCTTGCCGCAGCCAAGGTCTACACGGACCTCAGAGAAGGGAACATGCCCCTCAGCAGTAATTGGCGCACACGCAGAAGCCCACGTACCTCTCAAAGTCTCTGGATGAGGCTCAATAACACTGGAATACGCCTCTAGGCGCTCTTCCAGAACAAAGTTTTTAGGCAAACGTGCATGTAGTGCGCGCAAAGCAACTCCTCAACAAGCAGGCAAAATCAGCGTTTCTTTACAGAAGCTGATCAAGCGTTTCTCCGTACGAAGGTAGGAATTCTGTCATAAAATCGCGCACTTCTGGAAGAGAATCTGCTAAATCTTCAACAACTCCACGAGTTGAGGCTTCAGCGGTAATAAATTCTGAGTTTCCAGACTGAGCCTCCTCAATACACTTAATGAGTGCTGCAATCTTATCTGCAGCTTTAATAAGCTTTCTAAGATAAGCTTCACTCTCTGAAGCCTCAGCGCTGTGAGTAAGCACCTGAGCATAGGCATCTTGCAGGTCTTCTGGCAGTGTGGAGAGAATGGTTTTCTCGGCACGTGCTTCTACCTGATGATACGCATCTCTAATCTCTGAATTAGCATACTTTACAGGTGTGGGCATGTCTCCGGTGATAATCTCTGATGCATCGTGATATATACCAATAAGGGCCGCGCGATCTGCGTCAAGATTTCTGTGGTAGCGCACATTTGCAATAGTTGCTAGGCAGTGAGAAATAACGGCCACGTCAAGGGCGTGTTCAGCAAGACTTTCTGAGCGAGAATTGCGCATAAGCGACCAGCGCTCAATGTAGCGCATGCGAGAAATAAGTGCAAAAAAGCTGGACTGTGACGAAGAATTCTGAGACATTGCCCCTCCTTAATTTGTTTTTTTAACCTTACCACGGATACCGGACAAAAACTGTTTTGACACAACTATGCAATGTAGTCATAGCAAATATGAAGTAATCAAATACTTTAGATGTTTATATGAAATTATTGATATCTGAACATCCGTTCATGGGTATTTTTGCTCCGCTTACCGGCAACCATGGCTAACTTATTCCATAGGAGTTAACCCGGGCTTACTATGCAAGTAAACCTCGTCCGTTTAAAAGAAGTGAGCGGACAACAAAGGAAGGATGGGAAACATGAGTAAGTATGCTTTTGTAGGCGGCAAGCTCGTTGACGGTACTGGCGCTGCACCAGTTGAGGACTCCCTTGTCCTTATCGATGACGACAAGATTACCTATGCTGGTCCTCGTAAAGAGGTCCCAGAGGGATATGAGGTACGTGACGCATCTGGCCATACCGTAATGCCTGGTCTTGTTGATACACACCTGCACTTCTCCGGCAACCTGACCGACAACGATAACGACTGGGTTATCGAGTCCGTTGCTCAGAAGCAGGCATGCGCAGTCAAGCAGGCTTATGACGCTCTTACCCACGGCCTCACCACTGTCGTTGAGATTGGCCGCAATGGTATTGCTATCCGCGACCTTGTTAACATGGGCATTATGCAGGGTCCTCGCATCTTTGCTACTGGCCTTGGCCTTTGCCGCGTTGCTGGTCATGGTGACTCTCACCACCTGCCACTGCAGATCTCCAAGGACGGACACCCTTGGGGTGACCAGGTAGACGGTCCATGGGAGCTTCGTAAGGCAATCCGTCGTCGTCTCCGTGAAGAGCCTGACGGCATCAAGATCTGGGCAACCGGTGGTGGCATTTGGCGCTGGGACTCCGACCGTCTGCAGCTCTTCTGCACCGAGGAGATCAAGGCAATTGCTGACGAGTGCGCACTGGTAGGCATTCCTCTGTACGCTCACTCCTATAACAACTTTGACGCTGCATATGACTGCGTCCGCTTTGGTTGCAAGCAGCTCATTCACGGCTTTGAGCTTGACGAGCGCACCATGAAGCTTATGGCTGAGCAGGGAACATACTTCACCCCAACCATCGGCTTCCTGCCAACATGGTACGGAACTTATCCACCAGACTGGACTCCAGAGCTTGACGCATTCCCAGGCGAGACTGTTGTCGAGAAGGGCCTTGCACGCACCTACGCTAACCTGCGTAAGGCTTATGACATGGGTATCACCATTACCATCGGCTCCGACTCCTTCAGCTTTGTCACTCCTTACGGCTACGTCACCATCGATGAGATGTATGACTTTGTCGAGAAGGTTGGCATCTCCATCCTTGATACTGTTGCAGCTGCTACTTACAACGGCGCAAAGATGCTGGGCAAGGAGAACGAGTTTGGTGCTGTCAAGGAAGGCCTCTCCGCTGATATCCTCGTAGTCAAGGGCGACGTTGCTAACAACATCCGCGACCTCACGCCTGAGAACATGGACGTCATCATGAAGGAAGGCAAGATTATTGATCGCGGTAGCTTCTAAGCTTCCTGTTCGATAATTTGTAACGCGAAGGTTGGGCCCTGACTCACTTAAGCGTCAGGGCCCACTTTTACAGGTAAGAAGTTTATTCTTTGATATAAAAGTTTGACATTTGATAGGAGCTCACTATGTCTGAACCAAAGCAGGTGAAAATTGTGCTGCTTACCGGCTATTTAGGCGCAGGTAAGACCACTATTTTGAACCACATTCTCTCTAACACTGAAGGTATTCACGCAGCAGTCATTGTCAACGACATTGGCGAGATTAACGTTGATGCTGGTCTTATTAAAGACGGCGGTTACGCTAAAGAAGGCGACGTTATTCCTCTGACTAACGGTTGCCTCTGCTGCACCCTTTCTAATGACTTGGCACTTCAGTTGGGTGATTTGGCCGATACCGAGGAGTTTGACTACATCATTATTGAGGCTTCGGGCATCTGCGAGCCAATCCCCATTACCTATAACATTTCTGCATTCTGCAATCAGAGCCAGCATGCAACTAATCACTCTCACCTCAACCTTGATAACATCGTCGCAGTTGTTGACTGTGCTCGCATGTTTGAGGAGTTCCATAACGGCGCCGATCTTCTCGACCCAGATATTGAAGAGGACGACATCGAGAACCTGCTTATTCAGCAGATTGAGTTCTGCTCTACGCTGGTGCTCAACAAGACCGATCTGGTTACTCCAGAGCAGCTCCACGAGCTCAAGGCGCTTGTTCGTGGCCTGCAGAAAGACGCCGTTATTGTTGAGGCGGTCAACGGTGACATTCCAATGAGCGAGCTTATCAACACAGGTCGTTTTGACTTTGACAAAGCCTACGCCTCCGCTGCCTGGATGGATGCAATGGAGCATCCTGAGGAGCACGAAGACCCAGAGGTTTTGGAGTACGAGATTACTACCTTTGTGTATCGCCGCCGTCAGCCATTTGACCTGGACAAACTTAACCAGTTTGTGGCAAGCTGGCCAAAGAATATCATCCGTGTCAAGGGTAGTATCTGGATTTCGCAAGACCCCGAGATGAGCTACGTATTTGAGCAGGCTGGCAAGCAGGTCCAGTTCTACGAGAACGGCATGTTCTACGCTTCGCTGCCAGAGGATGAGCGAGAAACCCTTCTTGACGAGAAACCCGAGCTACGCGCAGAATGGGATGATGAACTGGGCGATCGTCAAACTAAGCTGTGCTTCATTGGCCGTCATATGAACCATGAGGAAATTGAAGCCGGTCTGGATGCATGCCTTACTGAGTATGTTCCTGATGAGTTTGATTACTAGCGTTTTCAGCGCCAAGAGCTCCGGCGCTTGAGACGAGGGACCCAGTTTATCCGGGTCCCTTTTTTAGGTTAGAGGTGCCTAATGACCAAGATTGAGCAGCTTAAAGACTGGATTCAGTCGTCAGATAACATTGTTTTCTTTGGTGGCGCAGGCGTGTCAACGGAAAGCGGTATTCCAGATTTTAGGGGTACCAACGGTCTGTATCGCCAGGGCGGTATCAAAGTAGAAAACATGACCATTGGCCTGGGCCAAGACGGCTATGACATGGGAAAAGAAGCCTACGACCTGGGAAATGGCGTAACGGTTGACCCCGATAACGAGGAGTCTTTTGCCTACAGTAAGGCGCCAGACTTTACGCTTGAAGAGATCTTCTCGCTCGATGTGTTTTTAGATTACCCCGCAGCGTATTACACCTATTTTAGAAATTCTCATCATTTAGGGGAAGCTCAGCCAAATATTGCTCACAAGTGGTTGGCAGACTTGGAAGCTGCGGGAAAGTTGCGCGCAGTGGTGACGCAAAACATCGATGGACTGCATCAAGCTGCTGGTAGCAAGCGTGTGTTTGAGCTCCATGGCAACGAGACGCGTTTTTACTGTCCCGAGTGCGGCCACACCTACACGCTTGATCAGATTGAAGAGCAGTCATCTGTGGTGCCGCTCTGTCAATGCGGCGCAGTTATTAGGCCTGATATCGTCTTTTACGGAGAGGGCCTTGATATGGACACGGTCTACGGCGCGCTGAATGCTATCTCACAAGCGGAGGTTCTTGTGGTTGCAGGAAGTTCGCTAGTAGTGCAGCCTGCCGCTGGTCTTCTCGACTACTACGAGGGCAACAAAATGGCCATCATTAACGACCAGCCTACGCCGTACGATGGTCGCGCCAATCTGGTGATCAGAGACAGAATAGGCGCCGTCATAGAACAGCTCCTGTAGAAAAACGCCTACCCGCAAAAACGCAGGTAGGCGTTATCATTTCAATCAATGGCGAGAATCACACGATGCGCGAGAAACCCGAGAACCCCGAGAACCCCGAGAACCCCGAGAACCCCGTGAATTAGTTGGCTTCCTCGGCGAGCGTCTGAAGCGTTGCCATGAGAGATGGAACAACCTGCTTCTTACGGCTGACAACACCTGGAAGAACAGCAATGTTGCCATCAACCTTTACGTTAAAGGCGCGCTCGATGACATTGGCAGCATTTGCGCCGTAGAAGAGCATCTCGGTGACCTGGCTCTTAACGTCGGTGAACATGTAGAAGACCATTGGAAGCTCTTCGGACTTAGCAGCAGTCTCCAAGAATGGTCCAACAAGTTCCTCTGCAGCTTTGCGGCTGGACTCGGTCATGAAGGAGCCCTGGCCAACGCCAAACTTTACGCCGCCACGGCTGAATACCTTGTAGTCACCGTGGAAGACTTCTTCTGCAGTACGACCAGTGAGGTCTGCGCCAGCGTCAAACATTTGCTCAGAGTAGGCGTCGATGTCTTCTCCGCAAATCTCTGCAAGCTTCTTACCAGCAACAATATCGCGCTCGGTGCAGGTAGGGGAGCGG
>CAUTOT010000029.1:0-11365 GCA_963539765.1 uncultured Atopobium sp.
CCTTACCAGCAGCATCAATGTCCGATTGACTACCGCCAATCTGCGACTCATACAGTTCTCTATAGATAGGGCTCTTGGCGAGAAGTTCTGTATGGGTGCCAGTCATATGGACTCTACCGTTATCAAGAACGACAATCTGATCTGAGTCCATAACCGAGTTAACACGCTGGGCAATGATGATCTTTGTCATGTCGGCAAGCTCAGCAAGGCCTGCGCGGATCTTTGCGTCGGTTGCTGTATCAACTGCGCTGGTAGAGTCATCAAAAATGATGATTTTTGGCTTCTTCAAAAGCGCACGTGCAATACAAAGGCGCTGCTTCTGGCCACCAGAAACATTGACGCCACCCTGACCAAGGTCTCCGTCCAAGCCGCCAATCCTATCAAGAAACTCATCAACACATGCAATAGAGCACGCGTGAAGCAGCTCCTCATCAGTAGCGTTGGGATCTCCCCAGAGCAGGTTGTCGCGGACGGTGCCGCTGAACAGCACATTTTTCTGAAGGACAACAGACACCGCATCACGAAGTGAAACAAGATTGTAGGAGCGGACGTCATTCTCGCCAACAAATACAGCGCCTTCAGTAGCATCGTACAAGCGGGCAATCAGCTGGATAAGGGTAGTTTTTCCGGAACCGGTGCCGCCGAGAATACCAACGGTAGAGCCTGGCGCAAACGAGAGATTAATGTCTTCAAGGACGTCCTCTTCAGCGCTCTGGCTGTACTTGAAAGATACGTTTTCAAAGCGTACTGCACCATTCTTAACGTCGGTCAAACCGTGCTCTGGAGACTCAATAGCAGGCTCCTCGGAAAGAATCTCTCCGATTCGACGCACACTAGTAATGGCGCGAGCAGTAAGCAAGAACACGCCAGAAATCATCATAAGAGAGTTCATGATAAGCAGTACGTAACTCATGAAGCCCGTAAGCTCACCAACACCCAGTCTGCCAGCCATAATCATCTGGCCACCAAACCAAAGAATAGCCACATTAGTGACATACATTGAAGCCTGGAAAATAGGCAGGTTTAAGACGGACGTGCCAAAGGTCTTTGTAGCAGTCTGCGCATACTGGGTATTAACTTTTTCAAAGCGCTCGGAGACATATCCTTCTCGGACATATGCCTTAATCGCTCGAACCGCAGCAAAGTCTTCCTGCAGTGCCTCGTTAAGCTTATCCATTGCACCTTGCATAACGCGGTACAAAGGACCAACGCGCTTCACAATAAAGAAGAGTGCAATGGCCAAAAAAGGCAGCACGGCAAAATACACTATTGCCAGCTCTGGGCTCATAATAAACGCCATAACCAAGCCCATGACCAGCATAATTGGTCCACGCATAAACGGGCGCGTACCCATTGCAAAGGCGTTCTGAATAATGGTTACATCAGAAGTCAAACGCGTAACCAAAGAAGATGAATCGTATTTATCAAGATTTGCAAAAGCAAACTCTTCCATTCGGCGATATTCATCTTGTCTGAGTTGGGCGCCTAGTCCCATAGCCGCTTTTGCCGAGTAGCGAGCATAGCCAATGCCGGCAAACATGGCGAGAAGAGCAAAGACAACCATAACGGTGCCGTTTACAAAAACAGTCTGAAGGTTGCCTTGCAAAATACCTTGGTCAACAATTTGGGCCATGAGTACAGGAATCACTAATTCGAGTAGGGACTCTGCAAACACGCAGAGTCCCGACATAACAAAATCCTTTTTGTACGCGCCAAAATGGTCCAAGATTACCTTTAACTCAGCGCGAGCAGATGGAGCTTTTTCTTTTACAGAAACATCATTCATTACTAAAACACCACGTACCTTATTGTCTTGCGTTGCCTGATTTGCTTATGCCTCTTTTGGAAGCGTCTGAAGCGAAACCTCTTTGAGCTGCTCATTAGAAACAGGTGAAGGAGCGCTCGACATCAAATCAGAGCCAGAAGTAGTCTTTGGGAAAGCCATGACGTCGCGGATGGAATCAGCGCCTGCAAGCAGCATACACACGCGGTCAAGACCAAGTGCAAAGCCGCCCATTGGAGGCGCACCAAACGTCAGAGCCTCCATCAAGAAGCCAAACTGAGCCTTTGCGCGCTCTTCAGTAAAGCCGAGTTTCTCCAGAATCTTAAGCTGCAGCTCAGCGTTATGGATACGCATTCCGCCGCCGCCAGCCTCAAAGCCGTCCATAACAAAGTCGTAGGTATACGAGCCCATAGCCAGAGGATTAGTATCCAGAAGGTCAAGCTCATCCTCACGAGGAAGGGTGAAGGGCTGGTGCTCAGAGGCATAAGACTGAGTCTCCTCATCCCAGTGGAACAGTGGGAAGTTAACAACCCAGAGGAAATCATGACCTTCTCGTGGTACATCCAAGACCTTTGCCATATGTAGGCGCATACCACCAAGAATCTCATCTGTCTCCAGGCGACCGCCCACGGCAAAGAGAATCAAGTCCCCTGCCTCAGCAAACATCTCTGCACGTAGTGCCTCAAGCTCTTCTGGCGAGAAGAACTTGGTAATAGGACCTCCCACGGAGCCGTCCTCTTTGAAGGCAACCCACGCAAGTCCCTTGGCACCAAAGCCGGCGGCTACCTCGGCAAGCTTATCTACCTGAGAGCGTGGCCAGGTGCCTGCACCCTTAACGTTGATTGCCTTGACGTACTGGCCTTCTGTTGTAGCAGCAGAGCTAAAGAGCTTAAAGCTTGACTGCTTGAAGACCTCAGAGACATCGTGGAGCTCCAGACCAATGCGGGTATCAGGCTTATCGGAGCCGTAGGTATCCATTGCGTCCCAGTACTGAATCTTGCGCAGTGGAGCTGGGAACTCAATACCCATCTTTGCAAATGCATCGCCCAGAATATCCTCAAGCTCGGCCATGACATCTTCCTCGCGGACAAATGCCATCTCCATATCAACCTGTGTAAACTCAGGCTGACGATCTGCACGAAGATCCTCATCACGGAAGCACTTAGTAATCTGGTAGTAGCGCTCAACACCGCCAATCATCAGCAGCTGCTTCAACAGCTGTGGAGACTGTGGCAGTGCGTAGAAGTTCCCGCCCTGCATCCTGGATGGAACCAGGAAGTCACGAGCTCCCTCAGGAGTAGATTTAAACAGCGCTGGAGTCTCTACCTCGGTAAAGTCACGCTTATGGAATGCCTCACGAAGCGCAAAAGCAAAATCAGAACGCATACGAAGATTCTGTGCCATCTGTGGACGGCGCAGGTCAACGTAGCGATATCTCAGGCGAAGGTCCTCGTTAACATCAATGTGGTTCTCAATTTGGAATGGTGGAACAGCGCTAGTATTAAGAACCTCAATCTTGGAAGCAAGTACCTCTACCTCACCGGTAGCAAGAGCCTCATTGGTCTGACCTTCAGAGCGATGCTGAACCGTACCAGAAATCAAAACAGGCCACTCGGGACGAATAGTCTCTGCAGTTGCAAATGTTTCTGCATCTACATCTGGGTCAAACAGAATCTGAGTTAAACCCTCGCGGTCACGGAGGTCAACAAAAATCAGACCACCAAAATCACGACGACGCCAAACCCAACCAGTGAGCGTAACGGTCTGACCGATATGCTCTGCACGAAGCTCTCCGCAGGTATGCGTATGCATGCTGTGCAAATCAACAGCTGCGTGAGCGGAATAATTCTGAGGGGTTTCTGAGGAACAAGCCATTTTTATCCTTTCGTCTTTGCTTCCCTGTGCCAAATCGGAAAGCACCTTCAAGACGGCAAAAACGCGTAGACGGCGCGTTCTTGCTCATAGATAAACCATTGTACTCCTATTCAATTAGAGCACTTTAATCATTTGAATTAATTATCTCTTCGCTCTGAGCCTATAAAGCAAAAGAGACTTAATGTTCTTCATTTGTATAATCCACTCTCTTTAGTGCACTTCCTGAAAAAAGCAATGCAATTATGCTGATTATTAAGAAAAAGACCAGTAATCCCCAGTCAAAATATCCAATCATTACATCTCTTATTAATTCCAGTTGATATGTCAGTGGGTTACATCTTGATATAACTTGAAGAATCATAGGAGCATTATCAAGAGAATAAAATAGTGGTGCGGCAAAAATCAAAGGCGTCATTACTACACCCAAAATAAAATCTCGCTGTTTGTAATCATTAATTAGCAATGCAATACAGGAAAAAATTGATGTCCAGAATACAATGAAAATACACAACAACAAAAACATGCCAATAACTTGCCAAAGACTTATCCGCATACCAGTAATCATTGAAATAGCCAAAAGAATTATTAATTGAAGTAGTGTTACTACAAAAGGAAGTGTTGAAATACCCAACACATAACACTCAGGATTAATACCACTCTCAAGTTTAATTGGCAAAATATTCCATCGCTTATCTATAACCAACCTATAGACACTTTGATTCATTTGTTGAAATAAGCACATAATCAAAATGCCAGCAAATGCAAATGACAAAAAGGACATATACTGTCCATGAAAATATATATCTCCAAATGTTGACTGAATTCCTATTGCGTAAAAAACATAATACAAAATTGGAGTCAATAAGCTGCTATATATTATGTGTTTATTTGACTTAAGTGCATTAAGCTCTGTTTCTACAACGATGACAAATGATGAAAGACCAAAACTTTCTTTTTTAAAATTCATTATCAGATCCTTCCAAAATTATTTGTCTCAGTGTCAAATTATTAAAAGTAATATTTTTTATTGAAACAAGTTCCTGTAACTTACCGATAAGAACAGGCAGCTTAAGAAAATAATCTTCACGTATTGTTATTTCATTTTCTTCAATCGAACAAGGGCAACAAGACATTAAATCACTTTGATTGTTAAGCGATAACAATCCATCAAAAGTAATTCGCGCTATTTTTTCATAAGAGTACTGTAAAAAGAAGTCGGAAATTTTGCCGAAAAATTTTAATTTGCCATCTTCTATTAATAAAACCTGATCACAATACTCCTCCAATAAACCAAGATCATGTGAGGAAACAAGTACTGTACAGTTTCTGTTATCACATTCTTTTCTTAAATATTTAAATAAATTATCCCCTTTGATTACATCCAGCCCGGAGGTTGGCTCATCAAGAATAAGAAAATTTGGTTTATGAACCAACGCTCTTGCAACCTGCAGGAGCTGCTGTTGTCCTCCAGATAAGCCATCAGGTAAAGATTTTTCAAACTCAGACAATCCAAGAAAATTTATGATCTTATGAGTACTTTCCTTAGCATCGCTAGATGTTTGCCCACTTAATCTTGCACCAAGGTACACATTGTCAAAGACATTTAAATACCAATCGATTGATTGTTTCTGTAGACAAACTCCAACATCTCTAAAGGGTATCTCTTCTTCAACAATAATTTTTCCGTCATACTTCTTTAATAGTCCAGCAACCAAATTCAAAAAAGTTGATTTACCTGCACCATTCTTACCAATTACCGCTATAAATTCACCTTTAGAGATTTCTAAAGAGAAGTTCCGAATTCCTTTATCGGAATTATGATAATGATATGATACATCATCAAATTTAATGGATTTCATTCTATCTTTCCTTCTCTATATACTTTTTGAGTATTCTTAGACAGTCTTCTAGCGAAACAGCATTTTCTTTAGACAAAATAAAACTAAACTTATTATAGACGTAGTCTTTAGTATCCTTATTAAAAGGAGTACAAATGAGTTATAAAGCCGCCGTTTTTGATCTAGACGGAACACTTCTGAACACTATTGTTGATCTTGCTTGGGCAACAAATTACGCTCTTGAGCAGTTCAATATGCCTTCTTATACCGTTGATGAGGTCCGTCAAATGGTAGGAAACGGCGTTGCAAAGCTTATCCGCGATGCCGTGCCAAAAGGCACCGATGATGAAACATACCAGCGTGTACTTGCGTGTTTTAAAGAGCACTACGCTGACCATAGCTTGGATAACACAGCTCCTTATCCCGGCATACTTGATGCGGTTGATACGCTTAGGGCTGCAGGCGTTAAGTGTGCCGTTGTCTCAAACAAGCCAGACTTTGCCATAGCAGATTTAATGAGCAATTTCTTCCCAGGTAGATTTGACTTTGCGCTGGGCCAGCGAGATGACCTTAAAAGAAAGCCTGATGCCGAGCCTGTCCATTACGCCCTTGCTCAAATTGGTGTTGACCCTCAAGACGCTGTCTATATTGGAGACTCTGAGGTTGATGTTGCAACAGCACGCAACAGTGGCATGCCTTGCATTAGTGTTACCTGGGGATTTAGGGATAAAGAAACGCTTCTAGCTGCAGGTGCCACCATACTCTGCAATACTGCAGATGAGATGGTGCAAGAAATTCTCAAATAGTAGCACTAAATTTGCAACCATCCGCTCATTGCCGTTGAGCGAGAAAAAACGTCCGCTTGCCTATGCCTCTCAATTCATCTGAATAAGCGTATTCTGAGGGCGGTATAGTCTATAAAAGTGCGTCCATAATTTGCGCGCAAGCGACGTGGAAAGGATTGCATCATGGGCAAGAAAAGTTCTGAGGTTCTCCAGATTTCTTACGAGGACCTGGTAGAGTACCTGCACAGTAATCACTCTGTGTACATGCAAGTCGGACACCAGGTTTATTACCTCACTGATGTCAATTTTGAGGCATGGAGAGCTCAAGACACCAGTATCAGAAACTCAAAAAACCACTTTGTAGATTGTTCTGAACTAGTTCCAACGGTAGACGAATTTCTCGCTCTTCCATTTATTAATGGAAAAACCATTAAAGACGTTTTTGCACATGCAACGTTCTATGCATCCATGAAGAACGAAAAATCTGAGTAATTCAAAATAATCAACATTTTGTTGATTGTCTCTCAGCTAAAACTTAAAGGACCTGTTAACGCAGGTCCTTTTTTATTACCTGGTAGGTTACCTTATTAATCTACGTTCCTTATAAAAAACGCCGATGCAGTGCACCGGCGTTTTACGTTTAATTTGAGAGAGCGTGACTACTCAACAGGCTTCTGAACCTCAAGAACCTCGGCAATCTCAACCTCAGCAGAAACGGTGCCTGCAAGCTCTGAAATAAGATCGTTGTATTTATTCGCAGAAGCCAGCTCAGAAGAAGCGGTCTTTGCGTAACGCTTAACTGCTGCGGCTGCACGGTTAACGGCACTCAGGGTGCCAGCGCCACCAACGCATCCTCCTGGACAAGCCATACCCTCAAGAAGATAACCTGGATATTTACCCTTAACAGCATCCTTGAGCATGGCTCGGCACTCAGCAAGGCCATCAACAGCCATGATAGGTACTTCTTTATCAGGGTACTTCTGGTGGATGACGTTTACTACGGCACCTGCTACGCCGCCAGCAACTGCAAAGGCGCGACCGTCATGGGAGGCGTTTTCAAAGTCGGAGTTGTCATCATCAAGCTTGGTGTAGTCAATGCCCTTAGACTCCATCATTCCTGCAAGCTCCTCAAAGGTCAGAACAAAATCGACCTCGGACTTAACGGAGCGACGCAGTGCCTCAAGTTTCTTAGCGGTGCATGGTCCAATAAAGACAATCTTGGACTCTGGATTTTGTTTTCTTACCAGACGAGCAGTCAAAACCATTGGGGTGAGTGCCATAGAGATAGCATCAGCATGCTCTGGATGCTCTTTTTTAGCCATTGCAGACCAGGAAGGGCAGCAGCTTGTTCCCATAAAGGGAAGCTTCTCTGGGACTTCTTTGACAAAGTCTTCTGCTTCCTGAACAGTACAGAGGTCAGCACCGGTTGCTACCTCTTCTACCTCGGCGAATCCCATCTCCTTGAATGCCTCACGAAGACGACCAACGCTACCCTTGCCAAACTGACCAACAAACGAAGGAGCCACAATCGGAACAACGGTGTAACCCTCATTGATAGCCTGAATTACCTGGAAAATCTGGCTCTTATCGGCAATTGCGCCAAAGGGGCAGTTGACCAGACACTGGCCACAAGATACGCACTTCTCGTAATCAATATCTGCACGACCATGCTCATCAGAACCAATAGCATCCATACCGCAAGCGGCTGCACAAGGACGTACGTGGTGATGAATTGCCTGGTAAGGGCAGACCTTGAAGCACATGCCACACTGAATGCACTTCTCCTGGTCAATGTATGCCTTTTTGTCTACGAAGCTAATTGCCTCTTTAGGACAAATCTCTCGACAAGGGTGCGCAAGACAACCTTGGCACGCGTTGGTAACGCGATACACGTTGTCCTCGCAGGCGTTACACGCAAACTTAACGATGTTAATCAGCGGTGGCTGGTAATAAACCTCAGGTCGAGAGGCCTCTTCTAGGCCGTCAGAAATTTTTTCTGGCTGATCCACGCCCTGCATAGGCATGCCCATAGTCATGCGAATGCGCTCGCCAACAATAGCGCGCTCCAAGAAGACGCTCTCACGATACGTAGCAATATCACCAGGAATAATCTTGTAAGGCAGCTCTTCCATTTGGCGAGCAATTTCATCAACGCTTTTATCTGCTTTTTCATAGGCAAGCGCCGAAACCTCTTTAAATACCTTCCTGCGAATTTCAGTCAGGTTGGTATATACACCTCGCATTGTGCCAGGCATTTCTCCCCCTCCTCGTTCACTTTATGCACGTCTGGGCAACGTATTTGCACAAAATGAATGAATGTTGCTGACTTAAAGTATGAACTATAAGTCCTTCTCAAGAACGCCAAAATAAGAAAATCGCTCTGGAATGTCCGTTTTAATCACAATTTTTGCGCCTGTGACTGGATGAATAAATTCAACACGATATGCATGCAGCATTAACGGCTGCTGTTTATGCTTCTTTTTTGAGGTGCGCTGCAGAGATGATACGCTTCCATACAGCGCGTCTCCTACCAGAGGAAATCCAAGTGACGAGAGATGCACTCTAATTTGATGCTTTCTTCCTGTCAGCAAATTGACCAGTAGCAAGCTTTGAGTTTGACCTTGTGCTGATGAAGCAACCTTTACTAGACATACCTCCGTTTGAGAAGGTTTGCCTGTTGCTGAGACCCTCATCTTTTGAGCGTCATGCCTATCTTTTCCAATTGCCTTATCTATCAGCAGTTTATTTGGCTCAAACGCTCCCTTAACGGCAGCTAGATACTCTTTGGAAAGCTCCTTAGAGGCAATAAGCTGGTCAAACTGAGGCTGCGTTTCTTTTTTGAGCGAGAAGAGCACTATGCCCGTAGTCTCCTTATCAAGACGATTCAATGCTTGAACCTGGGAAAGATCTACCTCTCTTAAGCCCTCAAGTGCACGGAGTTTCTCGCAAACTACATCGGTTAGCGAAGGCTCATGGGTACCATCTGCGTGAACAATAATTCCCGCTGGCTTATTCACGGCAAGCAGATACTCATCTTGGTACAAAATCTCAAGGTTATTGTCAGTTTGAAGTTCATCCACGCTACTCACCTCGCTTAACCACGTAGCGCTGCTCAGAGAGAACCTGGGCAAATGACTCGATTGTGCTCCACACATGGTCGGTGCGGCGCCAAGCTACGCTGACCGAGTACGACATCTCTTTTCCCAGCTCAATGATGTGAAGACCAGACGTTTCAAAGTCGTAATAAGAAGAGGCCACCAGCTCAGATGGCAAGAAGCACGCGCCAACGCCTCTCATGGCAAGGGCCAAAAGCGTCTCGGAGTTTCTGGACATGACCTTGATAGTGGGAGAAATGCCCGACGCGGCAAACGCATGACGAGCAAAACTACCAGCAATATCTCGCTTACCAACCGTTAAGAAGGGGCAAGCTTCCAAGGCCGTGAGCTTTCCCGTCTTTTTGACTTGCGCAACAACCGAGTCAACCTTATCTGCATACAGAGACTCAAGAAGCGCTTGAGAAACTACCAGAACGATTTTCTCGTCAAACAGCTTTTTAACGACCAGGTCATACGACGATGAATTAACTGTTGCAACAATTAAGTCAAGCTGACCTTCAGATAGCCACTCAACAAGCTCGTCATTCTCGCCCTCATCAAGCTCAATGGAAATGTTTGGGTGCAATTTTTGGAAAGCAGCAATGGAGCGCGGCATGATGATGTGGCCTCGTGTAGCAGTGACGCCAACACGCAGGCGGCCTCGCTCGTTGCCCGCAATATCAAGAAACTCTTGATCCATAGCGCGACGCTGAGCCTGGAACTTACGGGCATAACGCAAGAACTCTTCTCCCGCAAACGTGAGCGACAGCGGGACCGTACGTTCTAGCAGCTTAGAGCCAAGTTCTTTTTCTGCTGCCGCAATATTTGCCGAGAGCGTTTGCTGCGTTACGCTCAGGCGCTCAGCCGCCTTGGTGAAGCTCTTTTCTTCTGCAACGGCAACAAAATAATCCATGGTTTGAAAGTTCATTTTTGCTCCCACTGTATTACAAAAATTACTTGTAATTATAACCATTGAAAACAGTTGGACTTCAACTTTTTAGTTGCCTACTCTATTTACATAAGAAATTCGTTTGGAGTGGATGCATGGTAGAGCTAATAGTACTAAGTGCCTTTGCGGTGATGCTCATCGTAGGTACAGCCCTATCTTTTCCCCTTACATCTATCTTAACCATTGGTTTCTTCCTCTTTTTTGGTTACGGACTCTCTCGCAAAATCTCTGCAAAAAAGCTTCTTTTAGCAGCCTTTGAATCCGTCTGGGAAGTTAAAACAATTATTGCGCTGTTTGCTGTTGTAGGCGCTATGAGTGCAGCATGGCGAGCAGCTGGAACCATTCCAGAGATTGTCAGCATTTCCGCTTCTCTTATTTCTCCTTCTGTCTTTATTCTGGCAACCTTCTTACTCTGCACCATGATGTCCATGCTTTTGGGTACCGCATTTGGTACTGCCGCAACCATGGGTATCATCTGCATGTCTATTGGTAAGGCAATTGGAGCAAGCGAGTTCTTTATTGGTGGCGCTGTTCTTGCAGGTAGCTACTTTGGCGATCGTTGCTCCCCTATGTCTACCAGCGCAATTCTTGTTTCCCAGCTCACCGATACCAATCTATCCAAGAACATTAACCGCATGCTTCGTACCAGCGTGGTGCCTTTTATTGCCGCATGTGTTATCTACGTGGCTTGGGACTTCTTCATGGCAAACACGGGAACTATCCCCGACATTACTGGTCTTCTGAGCCGTTCCTTTAGGCTTTCTTTGATTTCGCTTACACCAGCACTTCTTGTAATTGTTTTCTCGCTTCTTAAGGTTGATGTCATTGTGACCATGGCGTCCAGCCTGGTGCTTGCCTGCATTCTGTGTGTCACCGTCCAGCGAGTTCCTCTTGCAGATCTGCCTGTCATCCTGCTCTTTGGCCTTCGTGCTCCAGGAGCTACCGTTGCAAACATGGTAAATGGCGGCGGTGTCTTCTCCATGATGAACGTCTTGACAATCGTAACCATTTCTTCAAGCTACGCTGGTCTTTTCCAGACA
>CAUTOT010000030.1:0-11280 GCA_963539765.1 uncultured Atopobium sp.
CAGGAAGATATACTACAAATACCATAATTACGTATAGAGGTATTGCGGACTATTGTTCATGATACAATCAAAAATACCATTCACGGCAGTAATAATACCGTTTGCCGTGACGGTGCTTTGAAGAATGCCTATTTATAGATATCTTCAAAGTGTGAGATTTTGTACGGCCGTTTGTTATTTTTGGTTGGAGGTACTATGGGTGAATCTTTTGACATCGATGTCGATGCCACTGACCCAAAGTCGCCTAAAGGAAAAGATACGTGTGAGCAGTGCGACACGCTTCTTTCCGTTCGTGGAATCAAGAAGTCATTTGGTTCCAACGAGGTATTAAAAGGCATTAACTTAGATTTGGCGCCAGGAGAGGTCATCTCTCTTATTGGTGGCAACGGTTCCGGTAAATCTACCCTCATGAAGATCATCATGGGTATTTATTCTGCCGATGAGGGAGAAATTTCTATCGATCGTCAGAAGGTTGATATCTCCAACCCTAAGGCCGCACTTGCACACAGTATTTATATGGTTCCTCAGGAGCCAATGCTGTTCCCTAACATGACCGTTAGAGAGAACATTACCATTGGTTTTGAGGCTCCAAAAGCTGAGCTCAACAAGATGCTCGAAGACACCATGAAAGAGATTGGCTGGGAGCTTGATCTGGACCGCAAGGCAATGACACTTTCCATTGCTGAGCAGGGCATGGTTGAGATTCTCCGCGGTCTTATGCGCCACTCCGAGATTCTAATTCTGGACGAGCCAACCTCCGCACTTACCTTTGACGAGGTACAGAGCCTCTTCAAGGTAGTCCAGGAGCTCAAGCAGAAGAACATTGGCATCATCTACATTACGCACCGCCTGGCAGAGGTCTTTGAGATTTCTACCAGCATCGGCATTCTGCGTGACGGCGTTATGGCTATGCGCGGCAAGGTAGAGGACTTCACGCGAGAAGATCTTGTACGTGGACTTCTTCCACCAGACGCAGCAGAGATTAAGAAAGAGATTGCCGAGAGCGCAAACATTGATTACGGCGCAGAGCCTATCTTTGAGCTTGCTGAGTTCACTGGCTATGGTTTTGCTGACGTAAACCTCAACATCTATCCTGGCGAGATTGTTGGTCTTGCAGGTATCGTTGGTGCTGGTAGATCAGAGATGGCTACCACCATTTACGGTATGGATAAGGTTCTGGGCGGCAAGGTATTTGTTGACGGCAAAGATATCACTGGTAAATCCACCAAGGACGTCATTGCTGCAGGCCTGAGCTATGTCCCAGAGGACCGCTTTAACGACGGTCTGTTTAGAATTCGTGACGTTGCCGAGAACACCACAAGCTCTCTGCTTGCTAACTCTTCCCTGGGTAAGCTGCTGCTTAACCGCAAAGAAGAAGATAGGGTTTCTCAGAACTACGTTGATAACTTCCGTACCAAGGTTACTGGCCTTGATCAGGAGGTAGGCGGCCTCTCTGGTGGTAACCAGCAGAAGATTGTTATTGGCCGCGCATTCTCGGTTGCTCCAAAGGTTGTTATTTTGGACGAGCCAACTCGTGGTATTGACGCTGCTGCTCGCGGTGATGTGTACGCCGTTTTGCAGGAGCTCCGTAAGCAAGGCGTTTCTATTCTTCTGATTTCTTCTGATATGGAAGAGATTATTGAGCTTGCTGACCGTGCGTTCACCATGTACCAGGGACGCATTAATCATGAGTTCAAAAAAGAAGAAATTACGCAGGACAACCTCATGTCCGCTGCATTTGGATTGTAGGAGGTGACGTATGGATCTTGTAAAGCGCCTTCTCAAGGCTAGGGGACTGAGCAGCCTCGCATTCCTGATTGCTCTCTTTATTATTGTTGGTGCAATGAATCCTGCATTCTTGACACCAGCAACAATTGCTGCCTGCTTTAACACGTCCGTTGTCTACACATTGGTCGCTGTTGGTGTGGCTTTCACTCTGTTCATTGGTGAGATTGACGTTTCTGTTGGTTCCAACCTGGGTCTTGTTGCTGTGGTAGTTGGCAGCATGCTGAGAGATGGAACTCCGCTTCCTGTTGCTTGCCTGGTAGGTATTCTTATTGGTGTAGCAATTGGCCTGGTAAATGCCTGGGGCGTTGCCGTTATGAAGGCTCCATCGCTCATCTTTACCCTGGGTACTAACGGTGTTCTGCGCGGTATTGTTTACGTGTACACCAACGGCCAGTGGGTTGAGAACCTGCCTAAGGAGTTCAAGGACTTCTCGGCAGTAACTGGTATTGGTGACTTCACCGTTTACTATTGCGCAGTTATCGCACTGGTTATTCTGATTCACTTTGCACTGACCCAGACCCGTCGTGGTCGCTGGTTTGCAGCAGTTGGCGATAACGCTAACGGCGCAACTCTGGTTGGTATTCCAGCTCTTCAGACCAAGATTCTGGCATACGTCATCTGCGGCGTTATGGCAGCTATCGGCGGCATCATCTTCTGCAGCCGTATTGGTTTTGTTACCCCAATGAGCGGTAACGGCTACGAGATGAAGGCTATTGCAGCCTGCGTTCTTGGTGGCGTTAGCTTGCTTGGTGGCGTTGGCTCCGTCCTTGGTGCAGCTGTCGGTTCCGTCATTATGGCATCCATCAGCTACCTGTTGGTCTTCATGGGCTTCTCGTCAAATTACGACAACGCAATTACTGGTGTCATCCTGATTGTCATTGTTGTTGTGGACGCTCTGCTCCAGCACCGCTCCATTGTTCAGAACAGGCACGCTCGTCTGAACGCACGCGTTTCTCCAAAGGCAACCTCTGAGGTTCTTGCAGAGCAGATTGCAGACTTTGGCGAGGCAGCAATGAGCCCTTTGGGTAAGAAGGGCGGTGTTCGCTAATGATGAAGACACTTAAGGGATTCTTGTCCAAGGGTCAGACAAGCTGGAACATGATCCTTATTGGCCTGCTTGTACTTGAGTTTGTCATTTTTGGTGCTGCAAACGGCAAGTTTTTGCGTCCAGCACTGCTGTTTACCAGCATTAACGACAACCTGCCTGTATTTATGATCTCGCTCTTTGTAACGCTTGTTATGGTTACCGGCGGCATCGACATCCAGGTTGCATCTCTGGTTGGTCTAACGTCCATTACCATCGGCGTTGGCTGGCAGGACTTTGGCCTTCCTATCTGGGGTGCTGTGGGCGTTGCCTTTGTACTGGTTGTTGCTTGTGGTGCGCTTTCCGGCTTCTTGATTGCGTACTGCCGAGTGCAAGCAATGGTTGTTACCCTGGGCGGCAGCTTCCTGTACTCCGGTCTGGCTCTGCTCATCTCCACGCTCTCCAAGACCGAGAGCTACCAGGGAATTGGTGGCTTCCCCGAGGACTTCAAGTTTGTATCTAACTTCCAGCTCTTTGGCGTCATCCCATTCCAGCTGCTTATCTACATCCTGATGCTGGTTATCGCGTTCATTCTGCTGCACAAGACTAAGTATGGTCGTCGCATTACCCTGGTTGGCGTTAACCAGAGCGCAGCTGAGTTCTCTGGCATTAATAGCCGAGCAGTCATTATGTCCACCTACATGCTCACCGCAGTTTCCGCTGTTATTGCAGGCGTGGTTCTGACCGCTTACCTGGGCACCGCAAAGTCCGATCTTGGCGCTGACCTTACCATGGACATCATCACCGCAGTTGTTTTGGGTGGTACACTTTCCACAGGTGGTAAAGGCTCCATTGTTGGTACCGCGCTTGCTTCGTTTGTTATTGCATTCTTGCGCTTCGGCTTGCCACTGTGCTTCAAGGTAAGCCCACAGTACCTGGATATTCCTGTTGGTGTCCTGCTGGTTGTTGTTATCGTTGCTCGATCGGCAGCAAGCGGAACAAATATTGGTACGTTTTTGAAATCGCTGCTTTCTAGCAGCAGTAAAGCCAAGGCATAAGCTTTGGGGAAATTGTGCCTTAGGCACAGACAAGGGAGGTTACCTATGCAAGAGATTACTCGTCGTGGTTTTATTGGTGCCGCTGGTATCACCGCAGTTAGCGCTGGCCTCGCTCTGGCAGGCTGCAATAATGGTGGTGGCGAGAAGAAGGAAGAGACCAAGAAGTCCGAGGGTGGCGGAGACGTCAAGGGTAAGACCGTAGCATTTATTCCTAAGGTCACCGGTAACGCATTCTTCGAGTCCGCAAATAAGGGCGCACAGGACAAGTCCAAGGAGTGGGGCTTCACCGTTGATTACATCGGCGACGCAACCGCATCCGTTTCTGCTCAGGTTTCCGTCATCAACCAGGCAGTTGCTAACGGCGTAGACGCAATCAGCATCTCCACTGTTGACGCAAAGGGTGTTTCTGACGCACTGAAGAAGGCAACCGCTGCTGGTATCGTAGTTACCACTTGGGATTCCGACGCTAACCCAGAGGATCGTACCCTCATGGTTTCTCAGGGTACTCCAGAGATCCTTGGTCAGATGCTTGTTGACATGGGCGTTGCTGGCCTCAAGGAGCGTGGCAAGGACCCAGAGAAGGACGAGATCACCTACGTCTGGCACTACTCCCAGGCAACCGTTACCGACCAGAACTCCTGGCAGGTAGCTGCACAGAAGATCATCAAGGAGAAGTATCCTAAGTGGAAGAACGTCCACGAGAACTACTACTCCAACCAGGACGCTGAGCAGGCAATCACTATTGGTGAGGCAATTCTCGACGCTTACCCAGATATCGACCTAATCATCTGCAACGACTCCACCGCTCTTCCTGGCCAGCTCCAGGCTGCAGAGAACAAGGGCTACGACGAAAAGAAGATCACCATCACCGGTTTTGCTTCTCCACAGTCCATCAAGTCCTACTGCGAGCACGGCACCATCTACAACTGGGGCCTCTGGGACTGCGCAGTTCAGGGCGCTATGGGCTGCTACGTTGCAGCATTCCTTGCAGCTGGTAACGAGGTCAAGGTTGGCGACACCATCTCCATCCCAAGCATCGGCGATGTCAAGGTTGAGCCTAACGACTCCATCGCCGAGGGTGCAAAGACTGCCGAGAAGAACAACGGCGTTGTCCTGCTTCCTGAGCGCCTTGTCTTCACCAAGGAGAACATGAACAACTACTCCTTCTAATCAAGGCGTAAGTTCACGGCGTAAGTTTGCGGCTGGCGAGAAGACCGATCTTCTCGCCAGCTTATGAGGTAATTCAGCCGCAGAGGGAAGCGGCTCTTCTTGGGTGTACGCTGCCCAAAGAGGTGCGCCTCCTCTGTGTGCTTTAAGGTTTTATTGAAAGGATTTTCATGGCAGATCTGGACGGATTGAAAGTAGCTAAGGATTATCACGTAGACACTCCTTTTGCTAACAATCAGGGATTTTATGTAAAGGGTGCAAACAACCTCGACTGGGGTATGCAGAAGCACCTCTCCAACATCTTTGATCCAAAGAGCGGCAACACTGTAATGTTCGCATTTGACCACGGTTACTTCATGGGTTCAACCGCTGGCCTCGAGCGTCTTGACCTGCTGCTTCCACAGCTTGCTCCTTACGTTGACTGCTTCATGGGCACCCGTGGCGCAATCAGGACCTGCGTTTCTCCTGAGGTCTCTAAGGGCATTGCTCTTCGCGTTTCTTCTGGTTCTTCTATGCTGCAGTCCGACCTCTCGCACGAGGTTGTTGCTGTTGACATCGAGGATGCTATCCGCATGAACGCAGACTGCATGGCTGTTCAGACCTTCATCGGCGCTGATGGCCAGCTCTCCAGTATCGACAACCTGAGCCAGGTCATTAACGCTGGCTTCCGCTACAGCATTCCTACCCTTGGCGTTTGCGCTGTTGGTAAGGATATGGAGCGCACCGGCCGCTTCTTCAAGCTTGCAACCCGTATCATCGCTGAGATGGGCTGCCAGATTGTTAAGACTTACGACTGCGAGGACTTCGAGGAAGTTGTTGCAGCATGCCCAGTTCCAATTGTTGTTGCTGGCGGCAAGAAGCTTGCTGAGCGCGACGCTCTGCACCTTGCATACGACGTTATCCGCAAGGGCGCACGCGGCGTTGACATGGGCCGTAATATCTTCCAGAGCACCCATCCTCTGCAGATGGCCGAGGCTGTCCGCATGATCGTTCACGAGGGCGCAACCGACGCTCAGGCATGGGAGTTCTTCGAGGACGCAACCCACTAAGAGCGCAACGAGCACGGTGGCGCGATGGACGCAGGTCCGCGCGACCTCCGGGCACGAAAGCGCTGCTCACACGTGACTCTCTCATGTGGCGAGAAACACACTGACCTTGAGCTGGTAATCCGTAAGGATTACCAGCTTTTTTCTGCAGCGTGTTAGCGTCGGCTTTTAGGCCTGGCGTGCAAAATACCGCTGCTTTGATATGTCTCGCTGAAGAATCGACACGTTTCTAATCAAGAGAGCCAGGAAGCTAGGCGGTCGCAGTGCTTGATATACATTTATATGCATAAACTTCATCTAATATGCTGGAAAATGAATAGAGAAATATAAAGAATTTAACTATAGGTAAATTCCGCTTCTAAGGAACACACCTATGACAGATATTCTGCACAATTGCGGGCATATTACACACCTAATGAAGATAATCTGCATGTCTTAGCTATTTTCAGCGTCATGTATACGTCTTTTTGACAGATTATCTGTCATAGGTGTGTTGTGGAGATTTGAAATTTGCATCGTGAGCCGATGGCGAGAGGCCCCGATTTTATCGCAAGTCGTATACCTGCGGTTTTATGTGATTGCATATTTTATAAGTTCGGAGGTTTATATAAAAAGTTTCATGGCAACTTTTGGGTCGCACTTGAGCCACATTAAAGATGCATTTAAGGGTCATTCCCATTGGCATTTCCATGATATTCGTAGAAATTCAAAAGATATTTGAGCAGCTGTTTGTAACCCTTCCTGGAAAATTTAAATCAGCTTAACAGCGATTTAACACCCCTTCTGCTGTACTAGAGCCAGGAGAAGGGAGTATCTATGAAATCAAAGCAAGCTTGTGGTTGGAGCTGCCGCCTACGTATCCTGCCTATTCTATTTTTGATATTAGGATGTGCGTTTGTTGTTTATGGCGCTTCTCGCGGAGAGGTTCAGACCGTATTGGGAAAAGCGGTACGAATCTGCCTTGAGTGTGTAGGTATTGGTTAGGTGACCTGCGGTGAAAGTGCTCTCAGGGATAAAATTTCTTGGAAAGAAAGTGCGAGAATTTATCACTAAAAGAGGTTTCGTGCAGGCATGCGCAACCTTTCTGACCAACCCTCACCTAACAAATTTTGCTAAGGGAACAATCTATACTGGTCCTGCAAAGTCAGTCTGTGTCCCTGGACTTAACTGCTATTCTTGCCCAGCAGCTACGGGCGCTTGCCCTATTGGAGCATTTCAGGCGGTAGTTGGATCTTCTAAATTCAGCTTCTCGTATTACATTACGGGTATTTTGATTCTCATTGGAACTTTGCTGGGTAGGTTTGTCTGCGGATTTCTTTGTCCATTTGGCTGGGTACAAGATCTTCTCCACAAGATTCCATTCCCAAAAAAATTTAGTACTAAAAAGCTCAAAGCCTTGCGCTATTTGAAGTACGCCATATTAATTGTGCTTGTCTGGGCTCTACCAGCTTTGATTCAAAATGCTGTAGGAATGGGAGAGCCTTATTTCTGTAAGTATGTTTGTCCACAGGGAATTCTTGAGGGAGCAATTCCGCTTTCTTTAGCAGATGTCAGCATTAGGGCAGCTCTGGGCACACTTTTTACGATGAAGTTCAGCATTCTGGCAACTGTCGTGCTATTGAGCATCATGTTTTATCGTCCTTTTTGCAAATGGATTTGCCCGCTCGGGGCTTTTTATTCTCTGTTCAATCGCATCTCAATTTTGCAGTATCGAGTTGACGAGAAGACCTGTGTAAGCTGCGGAAAGTGTGCGCGTACATGCAAGATGGACGTAGATATTACGAAGAATAATGCAGCTCTTGAGTGCATTCGCTGCGGAGAGTGCATAAAGGTATGTCCTGTTCATGCGATTGATGCAAAGCTCCTGTTAATCAACAAGAAAATTGAGCAGTCGGAAAAGGTTGCTACGGCAAAGCGCTTGGCTGATTTACAGTCGTCAAGCTCAATAAAGTAAGTGTCATAAAACGTGTATAGCTACGTTTCGTACGTAGAAAAGACAGAAAGGACTATGAAATGAAAAAATTTGTAACAAAATCCCTGACGTATGTCGCTGGCCTGCTTATGGCAGTTGCGCTTGTTGGATGCAGCGTTGGTGGTACTGGCAACACAGGCACAACAACCGCCCCAACTGCCGAGCAGCAGAATTCTGCTGCAGTTCCACCTGAGGCAGCATCAAAACTGCATCTCAAAGATGGAGATACCTTCCCAGATTTTAAGGCAACAGATATCACTACTGGCGCTACCTATGACAACACCGTATTTGGACAGAATAAGGTTACTGTTCTGACCTTCTGGTTCAATGGCTGTACTGGTTGTATTCAGGAGATGCCAATGCTTCAAGAACTTGCTGATACCTATAAGGACAAAGGCGTCAATGTCCTGGGTGTCAACGCCGAAGCCGCATACACGGACGACGCTAAGAAGGAAGCCGTGAATATTCTCCAGAAGCAGGGCGTTACCTACGGAAACGTCGCTCTTGATCCTCACAGCGATGGCGGTCACGTTATCGAAGGTCTAACAGCATTCCCAACTACTATGGTCATCGATCAGAACGGTAGACTCGTAGGCGATCCAATCACCGGTGGTGCCAGCATGCTCCAGGGTAGCGAACTTCAAAAGCGCGTTGACCAGGCCCTCGCTCAAGCAAAGTAGGTTATAGAAACTTACATACCACTCACGGCACACGGCGAGAAGAACTTCTCGCCGTAGGGTTCAATCGGTTAGCATTTGAAGTGTTGTATAAGTACGCCTGGGCTGAGTCACTTGAGCTTGGTCCAGGCGTACTCTAATACGTGCAAATAGCATCAAGATGCATTTGAAAGGGAAGAATTGAAAATCCTTGTAGTGGAAGATGAAAAAGAGCTTCTTGCCTCTATTGGAGAGGGGCTTGAGCTGGACGGTTATTACGTTGATCTTGTCGACAACGGCACTCAGGCTCTTGAAATGGCTCAGCTTGAACAATATGACCTGATCCTACTGGACCTTAACCTTCCTGGTATCGATGGACTTGATTTGCTGCGTACACTACGAGCGGAGCACTCAGAGACTAAGGTGCTAATTCTTTCTGCGCGTTCATCGGTGTCTGATCGCATTGTTGGATTAGATGCGGGTGCTGATGACTACCTTATAAAACCCTTTGCGTTTGGTGAGCTCGAGGCCCGTATGAGGACGCTCTTGCGCCGCGAATATACGCATGGAGAAGCGTCTTTGACGCTGGGAGAACTTCGGTTTGACACTACGGCTCGACAAGTTTTTGTTGGAGACGCTCAGGTTAATTTCACCAAGAAAGAACTTGCAATTCTAGAGTATCTGATGCGACATGCTGGAGCGGTTGTGAGCAGTGAAGAGCTCATGACTCATGCGTGGGATAGCAACGTGGACTTATTCAGTAATTCTGTGCGTGTTCACATTTTTTCGGTACGAAAAAAGTTACGAGAAGCTCTTGGATATGACCCAATTTCTAACAAAGTAGGAGAGGGTTATTGCTTTAAGAGGGACAGCGATGACTAAGATAAGTGAAATAATCTCAAAGCCAATGCGTTCGATACGTGCCCAACTCACTCTTCTTATGGTGGGCTTATTGGTGTGCTGTTGCGTTGTTTTGACTTGGCTTGTGTATCGTTCGACTTCTGAGCTGCTGGAGCTAGCTGCAGCCAACGCCATCAATCAGGGAGCTCTTTCTATCGTTTTGGATGTAGATGCTATCGAACGCTCTATTTTGTTTGACGCGCTGGGCATCTTGCTTTTTGTGATTGTTGCAGGAAGCTGTGCAGCTTATTTTCTAATAGGCCACTATACCAAGCCAGTTCAACAACTCTCTGCTCACATGAAAGAAATTAGCCCAAATACATTGTCTGATTCCATTGAAATTGAGGGCGGTGGAGAAGAGATCCAAGAGCTGGTTAAGTCATTTAATCAGATGACTGAGCAGCTAGATGAAGCATTTGCAATGCAGAGGCGCTTCTCGGCTAGCGCAGCTCACGAGCTTAGAACGCCAATTGCAGTACTGAGGACCAAGCTGGATGTTTTTAAGAAAAAGAAGCGCGAACAGCATGAATATGACGAGCTTGTAGATACGATGGAGACATACATTGACCGCCTATCATCCATTATCACTGACCTTTTGGAATTTGCGGAGACATCTGAGCTAGGAGAGACTGAGGACGTTTCTCTTGATTCAGTAGTTAAAACGGTCGTGGATGATCTTGAATCGGTTGCTCAAAATAATATGGTAAACATGCAGGTTAACACGCAGATTGATGCACATTCTGATACACAATCCGAGGCACAAAATCTTACCGTTAAAGGAAATACCAATCTGCTATATCGAGCTCTTTACAACTTGGTTGAAAATGCCATTCGTTATAACAATGAAGAAGGTTCAGTCAACATTACTCTAGAAACTAGGGGTCAAGAAGGCGTGATTATAATTGCCGATACAGGAGTAGGCATTGCGCCTGAGCAAAGAGAGCTTGTATTTGAGCCGTTCTACAGGGTGAATAAGTCGCGATCCAGAGAGTTTGGCGGCGCAGGCATTGGTCTTTCACTGGTCAAGACCATCTTGAAGCGACATGGAGCTTCCATCACAGTCTCTGAAAACAACCCTCAGGGTTCTGTGTTTACAATCAGAATTCCACTGGTAGACGCTGTAGATTCCGATTAGCACTTCACATACACTGCCGCTCATAGATAAGATGAATGGCAGCTAATGGCGAGAAGTACAATGACTAAAATAGTTATTAGTACATAGATGCTCTAGTGATAAAGGGGAGCCAAGCATGGAGTTTATTCTAGATACAGCTGATCTTGAGGCTGTTAAGCAACTTGATGAGCTTTTGACCATCGACGGAGTTACCACTAACCCTTCAATCATCACTAGAAGTGGTAAGCAACCTGAGCAGGTAATTAAGGAGTTTGTGGAGTATCTGCTGCCTGAGCAGAAGTTCTTTGTTCAGGTTGTTTCGACTGACTATGAGCAGATGTTGGAAGAGGCTCGCTATATTTGTGGTCTTCGCCCCGAGAATACCTATGTGAAGATTCCTGTTACCCGCAATGGATACAAGGCTATTAAACAGCTCAAATCCGAGGGACTTGGTGTCCTGGCAACTGCAATTTATTCGGCTGACGAGGCATTCCTTGCGGCCATGAACGGCGCAGATTACCTTGCTCCTTACGTTAATCGTATGTGCAACTACGG
>CAUTOT010000031.1:0-11277 GCA_963539765.1 uncultured Atopobium sp.
GCGTCTGGGCAAGAAGATCCAGCTCGTCGGCGACGACCTCTTTGTTACCAACACTCAGCGCCTGAAGAAGGGCATTGAGGTTCACGCTGGTAACTCCATCCTCATCAAGGTCAACCAGATTGGTACCCTGACCGAGTCCCTCGAGGCTATCGAGATGGCTAAGCGCGCAGGTTACACCGCAGTTGTCTCCCACCGTTCCGGTGAGACTGAGGACACCACCATTGCTGACCTCGTTGTTGCAACCAACGCTGGTCAGATCAAGACTGGTGCACCTGCTCGTACCGAGCGTGTTGCTAAGTACAACCAGCTTCTCCGCATCGAGGATGACCTCGCTGACGGTGCTGAGTACCTGGGTATGGACGCTTTCTACAACCTTCGCTAAACCCGCAGGTTGTACACTAGACGGCGCGCATCCGGCCCGACCGAGCTGCAACGCCGTTTAGACTGCTAGAAGCTACGAAGCCGCATCTCATTTGAGGTGCGGCTTTTTTGTGGGCGCGGGTACTGCGCGGGCGCTGCAGCGCGGGCGCCGAGCGCGAGTGGCAGGCGTCGGGTGCGAGTGGCGAGCGTCGGGTGCGGGTGGCGGGCGTCGGGTGCGGAGCCGGTCCGGGTGCGGATGTGGGTCTGGGTCCTGGTGCGAGTATGGGTCTGGGAACGGCTGTGGGTCCTGCGGGTTTCTCGCCGCGCGCGATAACTTAGCGGGCGCATGGGTTCCGTAGGCGCATCCACGCCTAGTTTGAAAGGGCTGAACACACCTATGTCAGATAATCTGCTGAAAATGCGTATACATTTCGTTCAAAATACTTATCTCATGCAGAATATCGTCATTAAATGTGTTTTTTATCCTTGATTTTGCAGATTATCTGACATAGGTGTGTTTGCTTAACTCTGAAATTTAGGGTAATTAAATCTTTGATATATCTTCATTCATAATTATGTATATCAGATAGAAATTATGCATAATAGTGAATTGAGTGTACGTGATTAAATTTAAATCCTATAACCAAAGCTACTCCACGATGTATTTGGACTATTGAGTCTGGTTTTATCTGCAGTTTTTTGAGGATTTTCCATCAGTCGATATAACAGCACCGCAACTGGCTGCCGCGGTTATACTTGATATGTCAACTCTCAAGAATCCGAGGCGCCATGTACACCACATCAGAGCTCGTAATTCGCACAATCCTGGTTGGACAGTCGGGAGGACCAACTGCGGCCATCAATGCATCGCTTGCGGGTGTTGTTCGCTCAGCTCACGCCCAGGGCCTCCGAGTGCTCGGGATGCGTAACGGAATCCAGGGATTTCTTGAGGGTAACGTCGTTGACTTGGTGGAAGCACTTGGACTTACAGCATCTGAATCAGGATCATTCAACCAAGCCCCCACAAATCCTGGCGAGAAGAACCTCCAGCTCCTAAGGAAAACGCCATCGAGCTGGCTGGGTAGCTGCCGCTTTAAACTGCCGGAGCTTGCTGACAACTTAGAATCCGCAGCTATATCCCCTATCTACCAGCAGATTGATGCGCAGCTCAAGAAATACCAGGTAGATGCCGTGCTCTACATCGGTGGAAACGATTCTATGGACACCACGGACAAGCTGTCTCGATACTTTGCCCAGGTAGATAGTGCCGTTCGCGTTGTTGGTGTGCCAAAGACCATCGATAATGACCTTGAAGGAACCGATCACACCCCCGGCTTTGGCAGCGCGGCGCGATTCGTTGCGTCCGTAACCGCCGAGCTCATCCGCGACGGCGGCGTCTACAACAGCAAAAACGTCACGTTTATTGAGGCCATGGGTCGCGACGCAGGCTGGCTCACGGCGTCTGGTGCACTGGCGCAAGATATTTGCGGAACCGCCCCAGATTTTGTCCTTCTGCCCGAGATTCCGCTTGATGAGCACGCGCTATTTTACGCCATTGAACAGCGACTTCGCGAGAAAAACAACGTGATCGTAGTTGTCAGCGAGGGTGTCCATCACGCGGATGGTAGTTTCCTTTTTGATGCAAAGTCCGTTGCGATTGACACGTTTGGTCATCTCGCGGCACAGTCCGGAACGGCTCAATACTTGTCGCAGCTTGCCAAGGACCAGCTAGGCGTAAAGTCTCGCGGCATTGAGCTCAATACGCTGCAGCGCTGCGCTTCGCATGCTGCTAGCAAGGTTGACTTGGACGAGGCTGAGGCGCTGGGCTCCGCAGGAATTGAAGCTGTTCTCCAAGGTAAAACAGGTATTATGGTTGGCGTTCGGCGAACTTCAGATACGCCTTATGCTACGAAAATTCGTACGACCCCTGTCGCCGACGTTGCTAACAAGGTAAAGCTTGTACCTCGAGAAATGATTTCCAAGGACGGTTTCAACGTTACCGATGCCGCCCTGACCTACCTGCGTCCTCTTGTCGCGGGCATGGAGGAGCCGATTTCTACCGACGGACTTCCCCGTTTTCTTGCGGAGCTATCGTAGCAATTCGTTGCGGACGCGACGGTGCCGCGCGGACGCGTGCAGTCCGTTGGATGGGTGTGAGCCGCGGCTCACTACTCCCCGAGGAACCTTACCTCGGGGTGGAGCTCAACATCAAACTGGCGCTTGACCTCTGCTTGAACATGCTCGATAACTGCGTGGACCTCTGCAGCAGTAGCGTTATCGTAGTTGACCACAAAACCAGCATGCTTATCGGAAACACCGGCGCCGCCAAAGCGATAGCCTTTAAGACCAGCATCGGTAACAAGCTTACCTACAAAGTGACCCTCGGGGCGCTTGAAGGTTGAACCAGCGGAAGGCAGCTCAAGAGGCTGCTTTTCCTCGCGAGCGCGTGTGAACTCTTCCATCTTTTCACGGATCTTCTCGCCATCAGCACGATGAAGATTGAACGTGGCAGAAAGCACAATCATGCCCTCATCAGCGATTCTGCTGTGACGATAACCCAGGTCAAGCTCGGAAGCGTCCAGCGTAGCAAAGGTGCCATCGTCGAGAAGGACGCGGACGGATTTGAGCACGTCAGCGATGCAGCCGTCGTAAGCGCCTGCGTTCATGAAGCATGCGCCGCCCACAGAACCTGGGATGCCACAGGCAAACTCAAGTCCAGAAAGGTCCAGCTCACAGGCCATCTCGGAAGCTTCTTTGAGGCCAACGCCGGCCTGGCAGGTCATCTCGGTGTCGTCGATGCTTACGCCGGTCAGGCCGTCAGCGACGGCAATAATGACGCCGCGATATCCTGCATCAGAAACAAGCAGGTCAGAGCCGTAGCCGAGAATAAAATAAGGAGCTTCTGCGTCTTTAACCGCAAGGAGAATCTCTTTAACCTCATCGGGATCATCAGGGATGGCATAGAGATCCGCAGGTCCACCCACTTTAAAGGTGGTGTGCTCGCTCATTGGCTCGTCTACCAGGACGTTCTCTTCTCCAACAATCGAGCAAAGCTTTCCGGCCAGGCTTTGTAAGTCATAGCCACTTTCAGACATGTAACACGCTCCTTAGTAAGTTACTTTTTATAGTTTATCGCAAGCGAGAAAAACGTGGCGTTGGGGCGAGAAAATCACGGCATCAGGACGAGAAAATCACGGTACTAGGACCAGAAAACGGTTACTTTTGCAATTCTGTCAAAGAAATGTCCATCCCGTTTTACGTGTTATCAGCTGTTAACTCTGCTATAGTACTTATCGATATGTTTCAGAAATGGTTGCAATTACCTACTGGTGGTAAGGTGGCCGAACTTCAAGGTTTGTAACAACCTAGTTCAAAGAGCCATCAAGTCCGCGACCCGCAAAAGGCGGTTAACCTGGTTAAAGTCCAGGACCAACGGTACAGTCCGGATGTCAGAAACGGAGACTTTTATGGCTTCATCCCACTCAACCCACGCAACAACCGCATCTTCTAACGGCTGGTCTACCAAGAGAATCGCTATTCTCGCCATGCTTTGTGCAGCTGCTGCAATCAGCACCATGGTGCTTCAGTTCCCTCTGATCCCAGGCGTGACGTTTTTGAAGTACGATCCATCGGGCGTCTTTGCCCTGCTCGCAGGCGTAGCTTATGGCCCTGCTGCAGGCGCGATCGTCTCGGTGCTTCCCTACCTTCTGCACCTCACCACGGAGTCTGGAATTTACGGCACCATCATGGCAATCCTGGCAACGCTTACCTACGTTTTGCCTGTCTCGCTGATTGTGTACAACCGTTCCGAGAAGATCAAGCAGCTGGTACTTGCCCTGATTGTGGGCAGCGTTGTCAGCGTTGTCGCATGCATTCTGGGCAACCTTGTAGTTACCCCAATCTACACCGGCATGAGCGTGGAGGCAGTAAGCGGACTGATTGTCCCTGCTCTTCTCCCCTTCAACGTGGTAAAGGTTGCTGTCAACAGCATCATCTTTGTTGTGATTATGCGCTCGGCTACCTCACTTTTTGAGAGCATCAAAAACGGTGAGTAGTCTGCTCGACAACTCCCCAGATACATACACGTCTGAAAGCGCTGCACAAACTCAGGACCTCCCTGTAGCCGCAACGCTTTTAGACGTGACCTTTGTGCACGCAAAAGGCGTAGTTGCCTTAGACCACGTCTCGTTTTCTATTCCTGCAGGTAAACGTACCTGTATTGTTGGCGCAAACGGCTCAGGCAAGTCCACGGTGGCCTCAATTCTCTCTGGCCTTACCGCGCCTGACGAGGGCACCGTTACCTTTTTGGGAACCACCGTTGTCAATGACGGCCAAGTAAACTTTGAGGCGTACAAAACCATTCGTCCGCAGCTTGGTTTGGTCTTCCAAAATCCTGAGGATCAGATTATCTGCAGCGTGGTCGCAGACGATATTGCCTTTGGTCTGGAGAACCTTCAGGTGCCCAGCGATCAGATAACGCCGCTGGTAGAAGAGCAGATTACCCTTGGAACTCTCACCGAATTTGCGTCAGAAAATCCGCAGATGCTCTCGGGCGGCCAACAGCAGCGCGTGGCAATCTCGGGCGCACTGGTCATGAAGCCGCAGATTCTGATTCTTGACGAACCTTCCGCAGCTCTTGACGTTGTGCATAGAAATAACGTTATGGGACTTGTCGAGAAACTCCGTGCAGCTGGAAAGACTATTGTTCATGTGACGCATTTCATGGACGAAGTGGTTTCTGCTGACCACGTTATTGCCTTAGACGACGGCCGTATTGCGTTTGAGGGAACACCCGAAGCCCTCTTTGAGCAGCACGAGCTAGTTGAATGTCTGCATCTTGAAGAGCCGTTTGCCTATCAGGTGGCGCATGCGCTCAACAACCGCGGAGTTGTCGTGTGCAAATCCCCTGCGGCTCAGCACGTGCTCGACGAGCTGACGGGGCTTCTCGCCACAGCGGCGCAGGACGCGAGAAGCTCGGATGCGACTGGAAGTTGCGATGACGCGGCGGTTGCGGGATGTGACGCGACGGCGGGTTGCGACGCGACCGGAAGCGTATCCGAAGCAGCAGCGGTTTCCGTGTGCGATGTGACGTTCTCGTACCAGAAACCTGTGCTCAAAAACATCTCGGTTGACGTGCAAAAAGGCTCGCATGTTGCCATTATTGGCTCTACTGGTTCGGGCAAGTCCACCCTTGCGCGCTTGATTTGCGCACTTGATACACCTGATTCCGGAAGCCTCTGCGTGGCTGGACTGGATACTCGACAGAAGCAAAACCGCAGAAAACTTCACGGTATTGTTGGTTACGTCATGCAGCGCCCAGAGCGCCAGCTTTTTGCACAGACGGTTGCCGAAGACGTGGCATTTGGCCCCACTAACCTGGGCCTTTCAGCCTGCGACGTAACAAGTGCTGTAAATGCTGCTCTGGAACTTGTCGGACTTTCCCACAAAGCAGACGTATCTCCTTTTGAGCTTTCTGGTGGTCAGCAGAGACTTTGCGCGCTTGCAGGTGTTATTGCAATGCAACCAAAGGTGCTTGTGCTCGATGAGCCTACCAGCGGACTTGACCCCTACTATTGCTCTGAGCTCAAAAAAATTATCAACGCTGTTCTTAAGGATGGCTGCACCGTCATTGAGCTCACACACTCGATGGAGAATGCGGCAGAAACTGACCAGATTATCGTGCTCCATGAGGGTGACCTGGTGTTCTCTGGCACGCCTTATCAGACATTTACTCATTTCTCGGAGGCAGAGTTCCAGGAGCTTGGACTGGGTATTCCTCATGCACTCGCATGGGCACAGCGCCTGTCCCGCACTACAGGAATCAACCTGGGAGAACCTTTGACCCTATCTGAGCTGGTAGACGCACTGGTAGATGTGGTGACGACCACCCCTGGCGCCGCACAGTCCAACGACCTCTCGCAAGGAGGTCGCTATGGCGCTTAAGATTTCTGTCGGTCAGTACTACCACACAGATTCGCCCATTCACAGGCTTAACCCTAACGTTAAATGCCTGGCTGCGCTCCTTTTGATGCTCACAACGTTTTTTATCCGCAACGCACCACAGCTTGCGCTGCTGGTAGTAGGCGTGCTCTGTCTGCTGGCACTCGCAAAAATCCCCGTCAAACAGGTGCTTGTGTCAATCATCCCACTTGCCTGGCTGCTCATTTTCCTCTCACTCTTCAATCTGTTGCTGACGCGAGAAGGAACTGTGCTTGTCTCCTGGTCAATCTTTACCATCACCGATGTGGGAGCATGGAGTGCTTTCCTCTACCCCGTACGCATTTTAGCTGCAATTTTAATGGGTGCGTTGCTTCTGCTTACCACCACTCAGACTGATCTGGGCAATGCCTTTGAAGCCGCTTGCGCGCCGCTCTCAAAAATCGGTCTTCCCGGTAAAGAAATTGCCATGATTTTCTCGCTTATGCTGCGCTTTATTCCAACACTTGCGGGCGACGCGGTGTCTATTTCCGAGGCCCAAACCGCTCGCGCAGGAGACGTTGCTTCAGGCTCGCTTCCTAAAAGACTTCGTGCGACTTTCTCCATTGTGGTGGCGCTTCTGGCCAGCTCACTCAGACACGCTAACAACCTTTCCAGGGCACTTGATGCTCGACACTATGTAGCAGGGGCTTCTCGCACACGTTGGCATCAGCCAACCTTTGGCGCTCGCGAGGCAATTGCCTTAGGCATAACCGCCTGTTTTATCACCCTTGTCTTTGTGCTGGCGTAAATGTGCTGGCACGAACTTGCCGGTATGAACTTGCGGGCGCACTTGCTGGCGCAAATCATGCTCGCGTAAAAACTTTTAACTAAAAAATTTGTATTTTTAACGCTCTGTTACAACCCATTTTTCTTTTCTCGACAACCGTCAATTTGTCCACCTAAGTAACGTACAATAAAGCCAGTAAAAGCGTTCAAGGCTTGCATTGAAAGGTGGCCCCATGGTCCTGCGCGTCTACGTCCAAAGAAAATCTGGTTTCGAGGGCGAGGCAAAAGCCCTGCTCAAAGAAGTGAAAGACCTTCTTGGTATTACCGAGTTACAACGCATTGACCTGCTCAACCGCTACGATGTTGAGGGAATTTCAGAGGAACTCTTTGAGTCCTGCATCCCCACCGTTTTCTCCGAGCCACAGTCCGATCTTGCCAGCCGTACCATGCCAGAGTTTTCTTCTGAAGGTGCGGCTGTTCATACGTTTGCTGTCGAGTTTTTGCCTGGCCAGTTTGACCAGCGCGCAGACTCTGCAGCTGAGTGTGTGCAGCTCATCAGCCAGGGAGAGCGTCCACTTGTGCGCTCTGCTCGCCTTTACGTGCTAACCGGAAACCTCACAGAGGCAGACGTAGCCGCCATCAAGAACTACCTGATTAATCCCGTTGAGGCTCGCGAGGCTTCCCTTGAGCTGCCCGAGACCCTCAAGATTTCTATTCCAGAGCCTGCTGACGTAGAGGTTCTTGAGGGCTTTAATGCCCTTGACCAGGACGGCCTCAAGGAGTTCATTGCTTCTCACGGCCTTGCTATGGACCTGGCTGACCTCACCTTCTGTCAGCAGTACTTCACCGACGAGCAGCGCGATCCAACCATCACCGAGATTCGCGTCATTGATACCTACTGGTCAGACCACTGCCGCCACACCACCTTTAACACCGGAATTACTGGCGTGCAGATTGATGATGACCTGGTAAAGGCCGCGTTTGAGAAGTATCTCTCCATGCGCAAAGAGCTTGGGCGAGAAAATCGTGCCGTTTCTCTTTGGGACATGGCAACTATTGGTGCAAAGTACCTTCGCGAGAAGGGCGTCCTTACCAATCTTGATGAGTCAGAAGAAATCAACGCCTGTACCGTAAAAGTCAAGGTAGACGTTGACGGTACAGATGAAGACTGGCTCTTCCTCTTCAAGAACGAGACTCACAACCACCCAACCGAGATTGAGCCATTTGGTGGCGCAGCTACCTGCATCGGTGGCGCTATCCGCGACCCTCTTTCTGGCCGCAGCTATGTCTACCAGGCAATGCGCGTCACGGGCGCTGCAGACCCAACCGTTCCTGTTTCCCAGACACTTCCTGGAAAGCTTCCCCAGCGCACCATCGTGCGTACGGCAGCAGCAGGTTATTCCAGCTACGGCAACCAGATTGGCCTTGCTACGGGCCAGGTTTCTGAGCTCTACCACCCAGGTTACGTTGCAAAACGCATGGAGATTGGTGCCGTTGTAGGCGCAACTCCTCAAAGCCACGTTCGCCGTGAGCGCCCAGAAGATGGCGATATCATCGTTCTTCTCGGCGGCCGCACGGGACGTGACGGCATTGGCGGCGCAACCGGTTCCTCCAAGGCCCACGACGCTGGCTCCATTGAGCGCGACGGAGCCGAGGTCCAGAAGGGCAACGCTCCTGTTGAGCGCAAGCTTCAGCGCCTCTTCCGCCGTGAAGACGCTTGCAAGCTCATCAAGCGCTGCAACGACTTTGGTGCAGGCGGTGTCTCTGTTGCTATTGGCGAGCTTGCCGACGGCCTTGACGTCAACCTGGATGCTGTTCCTAAGAAGTATGACGGCCTTGATGGCACTGAGCTGGCAATCTCTGAGTCTCAGGAGCGCATGGCCGTTGCACTTGAGGCAAAAGACGTCGATCAGTTCTGCGCATACGCCCGCGAGGAAAACCTCGAGGCAACCATTGTGGCAACCGTCACCGAGGACCCTCGCCTGGTCATGCGTTGGCGCGGTCAGAAGATTGTCAACATTAGCCGCGCATTTCTCGCCTCAAACGGCGCTCCTAAATCAATTACCGTGCGCCTGGCCAAGCCTCTTGCCTACCAGCGCACCTGGGCAGGCTCAACTCTTGGCGAGAAACTCCACTCGCTGGTACGCGATCTAAACGTTGCCTCTAACAAGGGCCTCTCCGAGCGTTTTGACTCCACCATTGGCGCAGGTACCGTCCTTATGCCATTCGGTGGCGCTCGTCAGCTGACCCCTGCCCTCTCTATGGTGGCTAAGCTTCCGGTTATGGGCCAAACCAATACGGTCTCGGGCATGGCATGGGGCTTTAACCCCTACCTCATGGAGGCCGACCAGTTCCGCGGTGCCTACCTCTCTGTTGTTGAGTCCGTTTCCAAGCTGGTTGCTACTGGCTTTAAGTACCAGGATCTCTACCTCACCTTCCAGGAGTACTTCGAGAAGCTCGGCCAGAATCCTAACCGTTGGGGCAAGCCAGCCTCAGCTCTTCTCGGCGCACTGATGGCCCAGGTCAACCTTGGTCTTGCAGCTGTTGGCGGCAAGGATTCCATGTCCGGCACCTTTGAGGACCTAGACGTTCCACCAACGCTGGTTTCGTTTGCCTGCGGTCTTACCAAGGTGGACAAAATTGTCTCAAACGAGTTCAAGGGTGCAGGTCATAGGCTCATCTCCATTGTTCCATCCTACGACGAGAGTGGCCTTCTCCCCGACAACGAGTCCCTGCTCACCGCATACAAGCTGGTCAGCACCCTTGTCCAGTCCAAGAGCGCCCTTGCCATTACCACACCAGGTTACGGCGGCGTGGCTGAGGCTCTCTTCAAGAGCTGCCTGGGCAACAAGCTGGGCGTTGAGCTAGTCCCAGAGATTTCTGCCGACGCGCTCTTCTCGCCAACTTACGGTGCATTCATCGTTGAGCTGGCAGACGGCGTATCCGTTGACGACGTCGACGGCGTGTGCGTGGCTCCTCTGGGCATCACCACGTCTGAGTACGTCTTTAGCGCATGTGGCGAGAAGATCGACCTCTCCGAGCTCCAGGAAGCATGGGAGCGCCCACTTGAAGAGGTCTTCCCGTACCGCGGAGGCTCCGACGAGGCTGTGGAGAAAATCAGCTTTGACGGTGCATCCACACGACACTCCTATGCTGGTCCAGCCCTTATCGCACCTGCGCGCCCACGCGTCATCATCCCCGTGTTCCCAGGCAACAACTGCGAATACGACGTCGCGCGCGCCTTTGAGCGTGCGGGCGCTGACCCAACCACGCTGGTCATCAACAACCTGACGCCACAAGACATTGTTGAGTCTGCAAATGCGCTGGCAGAGTCCATCAAGAAGAGCCAGATTGTCATGATTCCAGGCGGCTTCTCCGGCGGAGACGAGCCCGACGGATCAGCTAAGTTTATCTGCGCCCTCTTCCGCGCACCTCAGGTTACCGAGGCTGTCCGCGAGCTTCTGCAGAAGCGCGATGGCCTTATGCTGGGCATCTGCAACGGTTTCCAGGCGCTCATCAAGCTGGGCCTTGTTCCTTACGGCGACATTCGCCCTATGGACGACACCTGCCCAACGCTGACGTTCAACACCATCGGCCGTCACCAAAGCCAGCTTGTCCGTACCAGCGTTGCGTCCACGATGTCCCCATGGCTCTCTAAGTGCGCACTTGGCGACATCCATACCATTGCGATCAGCCACGGAGAAGGCCGCTTTGTTGCCTCCGACGAGCTGCTTGAGACACTCAAGGCAAACGGCCAGATTGCAACGCAGTACGTTGACGCAACAGGCACTCCAAGCATGGACTTCTCCGTTAACCCTAACGGCTCCGTCCTGGCTATCGAGGGCATTACCAGCCCCGATGGTCGCGTCCTGGGCAAGATGGGTCACACGGAGCGCTCCGGTGCAGGCCTCTACAAGAACATCCCCGAGCTCACTTCCGGTGACCAGTTCCAGCCTCTGATTGAGGGCGGCGTCGAGTACTTCAAGTAAACTAATCTCAGAAAATACTAGATAGGTTAAGGTTCCACATTTTGAATAAATGTGGAACCTTTTTAGTAGTTTTCAGTTAAATTTTTTTGTTTGCGGTCTCGGTTTTTTGGTTTTCTCGTATAAGACAAATCAGTTGGTCAATATTTTTTACTTTCCAACAATCAGAAATATGTAGACTACAGTTGAATGATTCATTTACCTCATTGACGAAGTAAATAAAATC
>CAUTOT010000032.1:0-11179 GCA_963539765.1 uncultured Atopobium sp.
CTGCTCAGCCAGAAGCTCAGCAACTGCAGCTCCAAGGCCTGTTGCCACGTTGTGCTCCTCAACGGTTACCACATGACGGGTCTTCTCGGCAGATGCCAAAATAACTTCCTCGTCCAAAGGCTTGATGGAGAACACGTCAATAACCTCGGCAGAAATCTTTTCCTCTGCCAGCAAATCTGCGGCGGCAAGTGCCTGAGCAACCTCAACACCGCAGGCAGCAATCGTCACGTCTGTGCCCTCACGCAGGACATTTGCAAAAGGCAGACCGCCCTTGAAGGACTCGTCGTAGATGTCGGCAACCTTGTGACGACCCATACGCACGTAGAAGGGGCCATCGGCCTCGGCAGCAAGCCTGAGTGCCGCCTTGGTTGCGTTGTAATCTGCAGGAACAAGCACGCGCATCTGAGGGAGGGCGCGCATCATGCCAATGTCCTCAAGGGACTGGTGAGTAGCGCCGTCCTCTCCCACCGTAATGCCTGCGTGCGTAGGGCAAATCTTCACGTTGAGACCGGAGTCGCAGACGGTGTTTCTAATCTGATCGTAAGCGCGACCGGTTGCAAACACAGCAAACGAGCCCGTAAACACGGTGCGTCCTGTGAGCGCTAATCCCGACGCAACGCCTACCATGTTCTGTTCAGCAATGCCCACGTCAACCATGCGCTGTGGGAAGGCCTTCTGGAGGTCGGCAAGTTTAGTGGAGCCGGCAAGATCTGCATCAACAGCCACAATATCGTGGCCTTCGTTTACCAACTCAACAAGAGTCTGACCATATGCCTCACGAGTTGCTCTAGACATTGGCAACCTCCTTACCTTCACCCTGAAGATCAATCAAAAGAAGCTCTCTTGCTGCATCAAGTTCTTCTCGCGCAAGATCAGCTTGATCCGCTGAAGGAGCGTTTCCATGCCAGGAAGCCTGATCCTCCATAAACGAGACGCCCTTTCCCTTAACAGTCTGACAAATGACCACGGTGGGCGCGGTGTTTCCTGCTTCACGACCATCTCGTGCGGCGAGAAGGGCCTGGCGCACCTCGGTGACCTCGTGACCGTTAACGCGCAGCACGTTCCAGCCAAAAGAACGGAACTTCTCGTCAATATCGCCAAGAGAGCACACGTCGGTTACGTGACCGTCAATCTGCAGATTGTTGAGGTCCACAATGGCAATGAGGTTATCCAGCTTCTGGTGAGCAGCAAACATGCATGCCTCCCAGTTAGAGCCCTCCTGCAGCTCGCCGTCGCCCAGAAGGACAAATACCTTCTTGGCGCGCTCGCCGCTTGCCAGAGCGTCCATAGAAAGGCCCAGAGCGCATCCTGCGGCTACCGAGAGACCCTGGCCAAGAGAACCGGAGCAAACTTCAATGCCAGGACATGCGTGGCAATCTGGGTGACCCTGCAGGCGACTGCCAAGCTGACGGAGGGTAACCATATCCTCGTCGTGGAGCCAATCAAGCAGGTGGTACGCAGCATACAGCACAGGAGCCACGTGACCTTTGGACAGGAAGAACCTATCCTCGGTATGGTCCTCTGGGTTGTTGTGGTTATACTTCATCACTCCCGAGAAGAACAGTGTGGCCACAATATCTGCCGCACTCAGTGAGCCACCGGGATGACCTGACTTGCTCTTCTCGAGCATGTCAATGACATCGCGCCTTAGCGTATTAGCTGCAAGCTTGAGCTCATCATCAGTGAGGTTGCGCTCGGGTAATGCAGATGTTCCCATTCTCATCCTCTCAAAACAGGTGCCTAAACGATGCCTAAACGGTGTCTAAACGGTGTCTAAACGGTGTCTAAACGGTGCCTAAACGGTGCACGGACAGGCACGGACAGGCACGTAAAACAAGTACGCCCAACCTAAGCTGGGCGTACCACAATCACTATTTATTGCTGAGCCTTAACCTTTTCCCAGTCTGCCTCAAAAGACTTAAGACCGGCGTCGGTCAGAGGGTGCTTCAGGCACTTCTTTAGAGCACCAAATGGAACGGTTGCAATGTCAGCACCAAGCAGAGCTGCCTGTGTTACGTGGTTTGGCGTACGGACAGAAGCCGTAATAATCTCTACGGTGTGATCAACGTTTTTATCCCATGCATAGTTCTCAATGCAAGAAACAACGGTTCCCAGCTGCTCAATGCCGTCCTCGCCGATGTCATCAAAGCGACCAACAAATGGAGAAATATAACGGGCGCCAGCATTTGCCGCAAGAAGAGCCTGAGGCGCCGAGAAAATCAGCGTCATGTTGACGCGAATTCCCTCAGAAGCAAGCTGATGGGTAGCAGCAAGGCTCTCAGCGCAGATAGGAAGCTTAACAACAATGTTTGGAGCAAGAGAAGCCAGGTGACGGCCCTCTTCAATCATGCCCTCAGTTGTTGTTGCTGTTGACTCAGCAGATACAGGAAGTCCCTCGCAAAGCTGAGCAATCTTGACCATATGAGACTCAAAGTCGGCTAGCTTTCCGCCAATCTTTGCATACAGCGATGGGTTGGTAGTAACACCTGCTAAACAGCCCCAGCTTAGAGCCTCAGAAATCTCATCGATATCTGCAGTGTCAATAAAGAACTTCATGGTAAATCCTTCCCTGTACAAACTTAAACGAGTTTGGAAACGTACGTCGTACTAAGAAAGAGCTAAACCACATTGTACAGATTCTTATGTACCGTCTGTGGCGAGAAACCCAAAACAAGTGCAAAAAGGCCGTTTATCCCTCAAACGCCTTGTCAATTTTGCTGCGAACGTAGGTGGAAGCAAAGACAAGATCTTCTTTCCAGTTCTCGTTGCCGGTGTACCACATCTCTGCAACAAAGCGCCTAACACCCTGAGGAACAAGCTGCGACAGAGCTCCCTCGTAGTCAGTGGTACCGGTAGAGAATGGAATCTCGCGATACGCACCAGCAACAGTCTCCTTGAGGTGAGCCGCAAAGATATGGCCTGCACCAAGAGCAATATCGTCAGCAACGGTGTTGCCGTAAATAAACGATGCATTAGTGAGGTTACCAGCGTCGGGATACACACCAAGATATGGGCTGTTGATAAGGTTTACGTAGTGCATGGCCTTCTCGACCGTATCCATAAAAGGAGTCTCCATGGTCTCAAAACCCATAACAATGCCCGCCTGAGCAGCCATTTCTACAGCCTTTGCCAAATTCTCCTCAAAGTACTTACGCGTATCCTCTGCGCCGTCCTCGTAGTACACGTCATAGCCAGCAAGCTGGATGGTATGAAGTCCCAGGTCACCTGCAAGATCAAGTGCCTTCTGCATAATCTCAAGGCTGCGCTCACGAGTTGCCTGATCACGAGAACCAAAGGGATACTTACGGTGACCAGAAAGGCACATAGAGCCCAGGCGAACGCCAGAGTTTACCATTGCCTGACGAACTGCTGCACGCTCCTCACCAGTCCACTCAAGGCGAGAAAGACGAGCGTCAGACTCATCAACGGAGATCTCAACATAATCAAAGCCAGACTCGCCTGCTACGCTGAGGCGCTCTTCCCAAGAAAGATCAGTTGGAGTGGCCTTCTCGTAAAGTCCTAGCTGATACTTGGACATATCTTCTCCTTTTAAAAACAGGCGGCCTTATAAAAGACCGCCTGACTGAAACAGATTCTACTCACTGAACAGGCTTAGTGATTACCCTGTCCGTAGTAAGCATTTGGACCATGCTTGCGCATGTAGTGCTTGTCCTGAAGATACTGTGGTGCCTCCTGGACCTTAGGGTTGTTGAGCTCGGTGAGTGTTGCCATCTTAGCAACCTCCTCGATAACTACTGCGTGATACACAGCAGCCATTGCGTCTTTACCCCAAGAGAAAGGACCGTGGTTGTGAAGGAGCGTTCCTGGAACCGCAATTGGGTCCAAGTTAGCAAAACCCTCAACAATGACGTTACCAGTCTCAAGCTCATAGGCGCTTTCTACCTCGTCCTTGGTAAGGCTGCGCACGCATGGAATGTCTCCGTAGAAATAATCTGCGTGTGTGGTGCCATAGCAAGGAATAGAGCGTCCTGCCTGTGCCCAAGAAACAGCGTGGGTTGAGTGAGTATGAACAATTCCGCCGATCTTATCGCCCCATGCACGATACAAGCATGCATGAGTTGGAGTATCGGAAGATGGGTTCATCTCGCCTTCAACAACGTTGCCGTCAAGATCACAGACAACCAAGTTCTCAGGGCTGAGCTCCTCATAGGAGACGCCCGATGGCTTGATAACAAACAAGCCGCGCTCACGGTCAAGTCCAGAAGCATTTCCCCAGGTAAATACTACCAGGCCATGCTTTGGCAGGTCCATATTTGCTTCATACACTTCATCGCGAAGCTCTTTAAGCATCATAGAGACTGCTCCTTAGAGAACGCTACGGAATGGAACGTTTGGCTCGTGATCGAAGCAATCATGGAAGCCACGGTCGTGATGGTAAGCAAAGCGATCCTTATCCTGTGGATAGGTGTAGTGGCCGCCGACCTCCCAGAAGAATGGGTGGAACTTGTAGTCAAGGCGATCCTTACGCATATCCCAAAGAACCTTGATCTCCTGGACGTCTGCCTGGAAGTTAGTCCAAACATCGTGGTGAATTGGGATAACAACCTTGGACTGAAGAGCCTCAGCCATGCGGAGCATATCGGTTGCTTCCATCTTGTCCTGGATACCAATTGGGTTGCAGCCAAAAGCGCCAAAGCAGACGTCTACGCCGCCAAACTCCTGAGCAATGTCTTTGCCGTGCTTAGCAAAGTAAATGGAGTAGTGAGAGTCGCCGGAGTGATAGATGTTTCCACCAGGGGTGACAAAGAGGTAGTTAACTGCCTTCTCGTCCATGTCCATTGGGCACTTACCCCAGAGGTCTGGGCGGTTCTCAGAAGTATCAGTAGTGGTAACGATGATGGTACGGTCAAAGGAATCGTATGCGACGATCTCCATGTCCTTAACCTTGACACGGTCGCCAGGCTTAACAACAATGCACTGCTCGCGTGGAACGCCCCAGCCAACCCAAATGTCAACTGCATCCTTAGGACCAATAAAGGGAACTGGAATCTCTTTGCCATTCTCGTCAGTAGTAGTCATGTTGTTGTTTACAACGTGAGCTGCAAGCTCCTTGGACATGTGGTCCTGGTGAATGTGAGTTACTACAACTGCGTCAAGGTTCTTGATAGCAAATGGATCAATAACAAAAGGAACGTTGCGCAGGTTTGGTTGCATCTTACGAACGCCAGCCATGTTTGCCATCTGGTGACCAGGCTTCATGAGTCCGTCACCGTGGGTGCGCTTACCGTTACCTGCCCAGAAGTCAACAGCAACGTTTGCTCCACCAGGAGTCTTAAACCAAATACCAACGCAGCCGAGCCACCACATCTCAACCTGGCCTGGCTCTACTACGGCATTGTCAATCTCTTCGTTGAGCCAAGTTCCCCACTCAGGGAAGGTGCTCATAATCCAACTGTCGCGTGTGACGTCTTTCAAATCTGCCATTACGCGCTCCTTTCTATAAAACAGAGGACTAGTACTTTGATGTATGCGCAGATAATTGAGCGGCGCTCAGGACTTTGCTTGCATGCTCAGAAGCTCATCCTGAGCGCTCACTACAAAACGCAGCCCTACTCCACTACTTTGTAGAGAGCCAGCTGGTCTGTCTCACGATATGCAGCAACAATGTAATCGCTGCCGTCATGCCTATACACCATGCAGTTTGCTGGTCCGAGGTCGTGGTCGATAACGTCTACGGTGTACTCACCGTCAACGTATCTAACAAGCAACAAGTCGCGACCATCTTTACGGTTGCCAATGACTGCGCACTTCTCGCCATTAAGGTCTGCTGCCCAAAGCGCGTGAAGGAAGCTGCGCTTCTGTGGGTCGCACCAAACCTGCTCGTAGCGATCGCGAGTCTGGCCTTCATGCCAAATTGCCAGCGTGTCACCATGGAACTTGGAGAAGGTAAGAATCTCCAGCTTTCCGTCGCCGTCAAAGTCTGTTGCAACAATATCGCTTGTTGGCTGGACCAGAAGGCAGGTGACATCCCAAGCACCCTCAGGGGTGGTTGGTGGCACATATCTAAACACGCCTGCGGCGGTTGAGATCAAAGCATACGATTTATCAGGTGCAGTCCAGAAACCGTGATTCTGAACCTGATAGTTAGCAACACAAGTCAGCTTAAGCTGGTTGTCTGCCGTGTACTGCTCAAGGTTTTCACTCAGAGGAGCAGTCCAAACAGCACCTGGGGTGCGCCAATCATCCTTGACGCCTGTCTCAGCTCCACCCTTGATAGAGCAAGCAAGAACCCAAAGCTGACCGTCAGCAGCCTTCAAGATGCCCAAACGGTGAACATAAGGGAGGTCGCAGAGAATCTGCTCAGACCACGAACCATCTGCCTGCTTGGTATAGGATGCAATTGCCGCGTCGTCTCCACCAAAGTTTGGCGAGAAGAACTTGCGGGTTGCAAGGAACTGATCTTTCCTGCCAGGGACCTGAGTAATGGTCATGACGCCGCCAGGGCCTGGAGCAACAGTCTCCAGAGGCTCACCATCAAGCGTAAAGCGACGGATTGGACCGTCCTTCTCGACAGCAGCTAAAAAGCTTGGTGTGTCTTCTCCCTCAAACATGCCAAGTGCATAGCACTTAGGCATCTCGGCAAGAATTTTCTTTTCAAAAGTCATTAAAGTGCTCGATTCTTTAGAAACCTAAACTATGCGGAAAACTTCTCTGCAGCGCCGGTTTCCTTGAGCTTCTCTTCCATCTCTGCGTCAGAAAGAACGTTACGCAGACCAATGACGGTAACGCCTGCCTTAGCAGCATCGTCGTACATGTTCAGGAAGTTAAGTGGTGCAAAAACAATGTCATACTGACGAGCAGAGCTTACGCCCTCGGAAAGTGCGCAGTGGTGAATCTTATCGACGCCCATGTTGAGCTTCTGAGTGACGCGCTCAGCGGTCATCTTCATCATCAGGGAGGTACCTGCGCCGTTTGCACATGCGACCAAAATCTTTGCGTTCATGTTGACTCCTTCGATCAAACAAACTGATTACGGACACATTGTGTTTGTACCCGTTTGGGCGCCATGCTGATCGCTTTTAAAGCAAATACCGCATCAAACAATGTGCCGAGTATTACTAATAACCCTGAGCAGATGGGGGTCTGCTCAGGGTAGGAAGAAAGAGGGCTACTTGCTTTCCGCACTAGCTGCGGCGGCCTTCTGTGCACGGATTTCCTTGCACTTCTGGTAATCCTCAACCTCCATGAAGTACGTGTCTTTGTTTGCACGGTACTGGAGCTGTGGGATTGCGATAAGACCGATAACAACAATTGCGAGACCTGCATAGGACAGGAACTTCATGACGCCGGTCATGATTGGCCAGACAACTGCCCAGTCCCACATACCAAGGTATCCACCGTATGCAGCCATGCCAACCCAGCCAGCGATAAGAGCTGAACCAAAGACCTGGAGAAGACCAGAGATGACAGGCATGATAAGAACTGCACGGAGGCCGCCCTTGTTGTTTGCATAAACGCCGATAGTAGCGTTATCGAAGAACAGTGGAACAAAGCCTGCGATAACAACAACTGGGGACTTCAGAAGCAGCAAAGCTGCGATTGCCAGGAACTGGCCAGCTGCACCCATGAGGAAGCCAAGGGTAACTGCGTTTGGAGAACCAAAGCCGTAGGTAACTGCGCAGTCAACGCCTGGGACGGAACCCTTGAGAAGCTTGTTAGAAATACCCTGGAAGGAGTTGGTGAGCTCAGTAACGAAGGTACGAACACCAAGCTGCAGGATGGAGAGGTAAACAGCAAACTGGAAGGACGTGGTCATGATGTAGAAGAAGAAATCCTGACCTGGCTTCATGAACTTGTTCTCAAGCAGGAAGTCCTGGCCAAGAACAGCAAGGATGACACCAAAGAATGCTGTCATGAGAATTGCAGTTGCAACGAGGTTCTCGTTGAAGATCTTGAGAAAGCCTGGAAGCTCGATGTCCTCAATGCGCTTGGACTCCTTCTTGGAGTGCTTGGAGAGCCACTCGGAAGCCTTGGATGCGCAGTAGACACCAAACATCTGCTGGTGAGCAATGGTAAGACCAGCGCCATCAGTAAGGTCCTGGGTAGGTCCAATACAAAGGTTGGAGCCAACTGCCCAATAAAGACCAAGGAGCACGGTCATAACTGCAAGGATGGTAACGTCATTAAGCTGTGGGAAGCAGAAGAGGATAAGCCAAAATGCAGTTGCTGCCTGCTGAACCTGGACGTGACCAGTAGTAAAGATTGCGCGAAGCTTAGTCTGCTTCTTAAAAGCAACCAAAACAATGTTCAGAATGAAAGCGAAGAGCAGAAGAAGCATAACGGAGGAGAAGGAACGACCAGCAATAAATGCAGGAGCGTCAGCTGCCTCCATGCCTGCCTGTACTGCGTTCTGGCCAAAGTATGGGTCAATGACCATTGCAGAAAGGTTGAAGCGAGCCTCAAGTCCAACAAGGACTGGACGGAATGCAGTTACCAGGCCGCCGGAACCAACCAGGAGGATCTGATAACCAATGACTGCCTTAAGGAAGCCAGCGAGTACGTCGTACCACTTCTTTTTAAGAAGAATGTAGCCGATAGCAACAATCAAACCGATGAAATAGGCTGGCTGAGTCAAGAAGTTGCTCGCAAACCATTTCCAAATACCAAGAACAATATCCATTGATACCCCTTTCAAAGGGTCCTACATACGTACCTTCTGCAGCCCACACTACAAAAGGAAATCCTCAATAACCTGCCCAGATGGGCACAAAAGCGCGTACAGACGCAAACGGGCGCCACAAACGACGCGAACGGGCGAACGTCGCGAACGAGCGCGGACGACGCGCGAAAAAAGAGCTTACTCGGAGATAAGCTTGTCGATCTCCAAGAGCTCTTCTGGAGACTGAATATTCTTCAGGCGCTCAAGGACCTCTTCATTCATAAGGACCTGAACGAGCATCTGCATATTCTTAAGGTGTGCTTCCTGATCGGTTGCGCTCAGAGTAAAGAAGGTCTTGACCTGCTTCTCATCGTCGCCATCCTCGAAGTTAACAGGAACATCAGCGTGCATAAATCCAATAGCAGTCTTGCCATTAGAGCCAATACGAGCAGTAGAGTGTGGCATTGCAACATTTGGAACGATAACAATGTAAGGACCATACTTCTTTACGCACTCGATAATGTCGTCTGCATACTCTGGATTGACTGTTCCATCAGCCTCCAGTGGTTTGCAGCACTCTCTAATAGACTCTTCCCACGTCATAGGGGTCTTTACGAATGCATAATGGTTCTGCTCGTAAATATCGCGAAGTAACATGCGATTCACTCCTCTCCAGTAGCTACTGTGAATCTTTCCTTGTGTTGGACTATAGCAAGACCACACAAGAACACATCGCTTAATGACAAAAACTTGAATCTTCTGAACGCTTCAACAATTAGATAAATAATTTATATGACATTTGACTTGCCGTATAACAAATTTTCCTATTTGTTGAACGTTTAGAACGTTTTACCAATCGAATCGATAATGTTAGTATAGCTAAAGTTGGAAGTTAAGCAATACTTATCTATGTTCACTTTAGAGATTTACGTCATAAAAACCGTTGACCGTTAAAAAATATCCGTTTAAGTATTCAAAACGTTCATAGGATAAGGTAAGATACACTGAGATTCGTTGAAATGCATCTACACAATTGTTCAGAGACCGTTCAAAAGGTGCTATCAATTTGTACGATGTTTTTCACAGAACTGAATTAGTTAAATGTCTTATATAGTGTTCAGGAATATAAGGCTTTTAACTGTGGAAATAGCGTCATCACGTCACAGCAAACTGTTCTTTTGCACGTACTTCTCGCGATCTTTCTACGATCTTCTCGCGAACTATTTGCAAGTAGTCGGGTTTCTCGCCAGGCGTGTTGCTTGAAAAGTTTGCAACTATTTTCGTAGGTTTATCAGCAGGTTGAGTTCTATTGGGGGATTCATGGCCACAAGTCGTTCATTTGTAGCATCGCGTAGAAGCTCTATCATGAGTCTTCTTGAACAATACCGCCAGGTTTCCGTCAGCGATCTTGCCGATAGGTTTGAAGTTTCTTCGCTTACCATTCGCCGCGACCTCGACGAACTTGAAGCTCAGGGCCTCATTTCTCGAAGCTATGGTATGGCCACGCTGCTTGACCCACTCTCAACAGGACTCAGCTCTAACCAGGTCACTGCAAAGTTCAAGCTTGCCCAGGCCGCCGCCAAGCTGATTAAAGACGGTGACACGGTCTTCATTAACACCAGCTCAACTGCTATTAAAGTCCTGGAATTCATCACCGCCGAGAACATCACCGTGGTTACCAATAACGGTAGCGTGCTGGCGGCTGACTATCCCCCATCAATGACCGTTTTGGTTACGGGCGGAGAAGTTCGCCCAGCTAAGAAGTCTATGACTGGCGATTTTGCGCTTGCTTCGATCAACCAGATTCGTGCCGCAAAGTGCATCCTGGGGTGCTCGGGAATTTCTGCTGAGCGCGGTCTCACTACGCTGGTTTCAAACGAGATGCGCGTGAACTCGCTGATGCTTAAGCACTCTGAACAGCACATTGTTCTAGCCGACTCGAGCAAGCTGGGAGTTAATTCCAGCTTCCAGTACGGATCCCCGTCCGATATCGACGTGCTTATGACGGACGAATCCGCGTCGATTTCTCAGGTAGCAGCCCTCGAAGCCGCTGGTGTTCGCAAGGTTGTGCGCGTAAGCCTGTAGGATTGCTGCGACGGCCGGCGAGCGGCGCACGACGGCTAGCGAGCAACGTGCGACGGCTGGCGAGCGACGCGCGGTCGGATTCAGCTCCGGATGCAGGTTTTAGGTGCGGTTTGCTATCGGTTTTCTTGTTTCGTAAATCGCATATCAAAGTTTTAACTACCATGATCCAAAAATATTCATCCTCATGGATATTCATGAGGATGAATTCATTTGTATGCATAAATTTTTTAGGGGCCTATTTTTGGCATTTTGAAAACACAGCAAAGTCACTTAATCTGCAAAATCACCTCTCAAAAGTTCTATTTTGAGCAGATTATCGTCATTTGCTGTGTTTTTTAGGGCTGTAAGTTATGTTTTTGGCCCTGTATATACAGATTATCTGACTTTGCTGTGGTCGGCCTTCTAAAAACGTGCAGATTATCCGACACAGGTGTGTTCTGACAGCTTTATCGTCACCCAAACAAAAAGCCCCGC
>CAUTOT010000033.1:0-11064 GCA_963539765.1 uncultured Atopobium sp.
GATTATTTCTGTGGGCATATTCTTGAAAGGACTCGAGTCCTTCTAGTGAGCCAATAACTTCACTTGGTTTTTTCTGCCATATGACACGCACGCCCCTGCCATGAATTGGTTGAAGGAGCGCTTCATCCGATAGGAGAGTAAGTGCTCGTCGAACAGTGTTTCTTGAGCAAGAATATGTTTTGGTCAGCTCCATCTCGGTGGGTAAAAAAGACTCATAGGCGTAGGTACCGTCTAAGATTTTATTTTTCAAATCCTGATAAATCGTATCGAATCGTGCACTTGGCATAGTATTTCCTTAACAGGCTGCTGAAGTTCAAAGTTACGTGTTCAAACTACCCTTGATTAGATAGTAGCTTTATAAAAATGAAACAAACATAAAATGGTTCCTTTCATACCATTTACCGACAATTTCATACCGTTCGGAAGTGAGTTGTTTAAACAACTTGATACTACAAATATACTTTTCTTTGTAGACGTAAGCAAAATTGTTTTGACAGTGTGTCAAAGCATGGCTTATGAAAATCATGAGAAGAGACGTCAACCTAGCAAAGGGTTAGGAGCGCTCTCTAAGGAGGAGTCTTATGTCTGGTATCAATCGTAGGCAGTTTGTCACCTTAAGTGCGTCAGCTCTTTGCTCACTGGGTCTTGTTGCTTGTGGCGGAAATAACCCCTCAAAGCAGGGAGATTCTGATTCAGCAAAAGGCTCAGTTTATTTTCTAAACTTCAAGCCTGAGTCTGATCAGCAGTGGAAAGATCTTGCAGCTAAGTATACTGAGGAAACTAAGGTTCCTGTAAAGGTAGTAACTGCTGCTTCTGATACTTATGCACAGACATTCCAGTCTGAGATTAACAAGGATGCTTCTGTAGCACCAACACTGTTCCAGACAAATGGTCCTTCTGGTCTTATTGGCGTAAAGGACTACTGCATTGACCTTAAGGGTGCCAAGATCCTGGATGAGCTCACTAATGATGCTCTTAAGCTTCAGGAGGATGGCGTTGTCTACGGTGTTGACTACGTAGAGGAAGACTACGGCATTATCTACAACAAGAAGCTGCTTGAGAAGGCAGGTTATAAGGGAGACGATATCAAGGACTTTGCTTCCCTAAAGAAGATTGCTGAAGATATTCAGGCTCGCAAGGCAGAGCTTGGCGTAAAGGGCGCATTCACCAGCGCTGGCCTTGATTCCAGTTCTGACTGGCGCTTTACCACACACCTTGCAAACCTTCCTTTGTACTATGAGTTCAAGGATACTGGTGATCCAGAGGCTAAGGAAATCAAGGGAACCTATCTTCCTAACTACAAGCAGATTTTTGACCTCTATATCAACAACGCTACATGCAGTCCAACTGAGCTTTCTGGCAAGACTGGCGATGACGCTGTTGCAGAGTTTGTTAACGGTGAAGCAGTCTTCTACCAAAATGGTACCTGGGCATACAATGACATCAAGAAACTTGGCGACGATGCCCTTGGTATGATTCCAATTTACATCGGCGTTAAGGGTGAAGAGAAGCAGGGTATGTGCTCTGGCGGCGAGAACTATTGGTGCGTAAGCTCCAAGGCAGACGACGCTTCCCAGAAGGCAACGCTTGACTTTATCTATTGGTGCGTAACTTCTGATACTGCTACCACTGCAATTGCTGAGGAAATGGGCTTCACCATTCCATTCAAGAACGCAAAGGCAACTAAGAATGCACTTGCAAACATTGCAGCTGAGTATGCAAAGAAGGGCAATGAGCCCGTGGCTTGGGACTTCATTTACATTCCTTCTCAGGAGTGGAAGAACAACCTCTCCAGTGCGCTTAAGGGCTATGCAGCAGGAACAGAGGGCTGGGATGCTGTTAAGTCCGCATTCGTTGATGGTTGGAAGACTGAGAAAGAGGCTAACGCATAGTAGTCCTTCTAGTAATACTTTGATTGGTGAGAGACGAGAAGAGAGATCTCTCTTCTCGTCTCTTGTTATTGGAGGGTATTTCTATGGCAAAGATGTTGAAGCGGTGGTGGCCATTATTTGTTCTGCCCACAGCGCTCTCTTTTTTGTTTGGCTTTATGATCCCGTTTGTTCAGGGATTCTATCTTTCATTTTGTAAATTTATTACCATCAGTGATGCTAAACCAGTTGGTCTAGATAACTATGTAGCAGCTTTTTCTGACCCACAGTTTGCTCATGCTTTTTGGTACACCGCATTATTTGCGCTTGTCTCAACAGTTCTTATTAACGTGTTGGCGCTTGCAATTGCACTCGCTTTAACTCGCAAGAATCTTAAGGGCACCAATTCATTTAGGACTGTCTTTTTTATGCCAAACCTTATCGGTGGCATTGTTTTGGGTTACATCTGGAATATTTTGATTAACTGTGTGCTCTCTATTGTGGGCGAGCAGCTTCTTGCGCTTAATAGCATTGCTGGATTCTGGGGAATGATTTTCCTTACCCTTTGGCAGCAGGTTGGTTACATGATGATTATTTATATTGCCGGCCTGCAGTCTATTCCAAGTGACTATCTTGAAGCAGCGCGAGTTGATGGAGCAAATGCTTGGCAGACACTTTGGAAGGTAAAAATTCCAAACTTAATGTCTACTATTACCATTTGTCTTTTCTTGACGGTAACAAATGGCTTTAAATTATTTGATCAGAACCTGGCACTTACTGCAGGTGAGCCTAAGCATGCAACCGAAATGCTTGCTCTTAATATTTACAATACCTTCTACGCTCGACAGGGAGCAAAGTGGATGGGTATCGGCCAGGCTAAAGCTGTTATTTTCTGCATTCTAGTTATTTGTATTGTCATGATTCAGCTGAGAGCCACCAGGTCAAGGGAGGTGCAGCAATAATGAAGCGCGATCAAATCATTAATAAAATTCTTGCTGTATTCTTTACCGTTCTTTCTCTTGCATGGATTTATCCAATGGTTATGATCTTGATGAATTCATTCAAGGAAGAAACAACTATTACTACATCTACGGCATTTGATTTTGTTACATCAGAGAACTCTGCAGGTTTTGCTAACTACATTGCCGCTTTAGAGAAGCAAGGTTTCTTAGCAGCCTTTGGATATTCTCTAGTAATTACCATCACATCTGTTGCACTGATTTTGGTGTGCTGCTCAATGTGTGCATGGTTTATTGTCCGTGTAAAAAATCGCATTAGCAACATTTTGTACTACCTGTTTGTTTTCTCGATGGTAGTGCCTTTCCAGATGCTTATGTTTACGCTGTCCAATATGGCAAATACGCTTGGATTTAATACTCCTTTCAATATTTGCTTTATTTATTTGGGCTTTGGCGCTGGTCTAGCAGTATTTATGTTTGCTGGATTTGTTAAGACCATTCCACTTGAGATTGAAGAAGCTGCAACTATTGATGGTTGCAACCCACTTCAGACGTTCTTCCATGTTGTTTTGCCTATTATGAAGCCAACGTATATTTCTGTTGGTATTCTCGAAACCATGTGGGTCTGGAATGACTATTTGCTGCCATATCTTGTACTGGATAGGACTAAATACCAAACTATTCCAATTTTGATTCAGTACTTTAGAGGTGGATATGGAAAAGTAGAGATGGGTCCAATGTTTGCCTGCATCATGATGGTTATTATCCCCATTGTCATTATGTATTTGCTGTGCCAGCGCTACATCATCAATGGTGTCATTTCTGGCGCGGTAAAAGGCTAAATCTCAATGTATTGCAGCAGACTATAGGCATTTCTGAAAGGTTTTATCATGGCAGAAATCGTTTTAAAGAATATAAAAAAGATTTATCCAAATGAGAAAAAGCGCAAGTCTCTCTTTGGTAAGAAAACTGAACAGAAAAAGAGCAACCTTGAGGTAACTGAAGAAGGCGTTGTTGCTGTTCAGGATTTTAATCTCACTATTAAAGAGCACGAGTTTGTGGTGCTTGTTGGTCCTTCAGGTTGTGGAAAATCTACTACGCTGCGTATGATTGCAGGTCTAGAAGATATTTCTGCTGGTGAGCTTTATATTGACGGAAAGCTGGTCAATGACGTTGCGCCAAAAGACCGCGACATCGCAATGGTCTTCCAAAGCTATGCGCTGTATCCAAATATGACCGTCTACGACAATATGGCGTTTACCCTTAAGCTTAAAAAGGTTGATCCTCAAGTCATTGACGAGAAGGTCCGTGCAGCTGCAGAAACACTGGGTATTACGGCATATCTTGATCGTAAGCCAAAGGCGCTTTCTGGTGGTCAGCGTCAGCGTGTTGCAATTGGTCGCGCAATTGTCCGTGATCCAAAAGTCTTCTTGATGGACGAGCCACTTTCAAACCTTGATGCAAAGCTAAGAAATCAGATGCGTACAGAGATCATTAAGCTTCGTCAAAAGGTCAATGGAACTTTTGTCTATGTTACACACGACCAAACAGAGGCTATGACCTTGGGTGATCGTATTGTCATTATGAAAGATGGCTTTGTTCAGCAAATTGGAACTCCTCAAGAAGTGTTCAATAGGCCCGCAAACCTCTTTGTTGCTGGTTTTATCGGCATGCCACAAATGAATTTCTTTGACGCACATCTTATCCGCGTGGACAATGAGTTCCATGTAGAGACAGAAAACATGTCATTTGATATTTCTCCTGAGATGGCAAATCTGTTAGCACAGTCTTGGGTAGCTGCACCTGCAACAGACGTTATTGTTGGCATTAGACCAGAGCAGATTTATCTGACTGAGCCAAATGAAATTGGTGCTTTTAAGGGCAATCTTGAAGTAAGCGAGCTCATGGGTTCCACAGTTCACCTTCATGTTCATACTGATGACGGCAACTTTGTTCTTATCGTTCCTGCAACTGAGCTTGCAAAACGAAATCTCAACATTGGCGACCAGGTATGGTTTAAATTTGAAGATAACGCCGTTCATCTCTTTGATAAGAACACGCAAGATAATCTAGTTAAGTATTAAAGCTTTGTACTGGCTTATCTTGAAAGAGATAAGCCAGTACTCTTTTTGCGAAAGAGGCAACTATGGGACGAGCAAGCGGAGTGCTTTTGGCCGTTTCTTCTCTTCCAAATTCATATGGGATTGGCACGTTTGGCAAAGAAGCCTACGATTTTATCGATTTTCTCGTCAGAACTAAACAAAGGTATTGGCAGGTCTTACCTCTTACTACTACAAGTTATGGAGACTCTCCTTACCAGTCGTTTTCTGCAGCAGCAGGAAGTCCTTACTATATTGATCTAAAAGACCTTGAAAAACTTGGATATTTGAAGTCAGATGACTTTGAAGATATTTCTTTTGGGACTAGCAAAACTTGCATTGATTATGGTGCGCTTTTCGTAAATCATCGTCGCTTGCTTAATCGTGCTTTTGATAGGTTTGTGCAAGATGTACCTGCTGATTTTGAGAAGTTCTGCCACGATCAAGCAGAGTGGCTTGATCCTTACGCGGAGTTCATGTCTTTGAAGGAAGAGTTTGGTCATAAAGCCTACTGGGAGTGGCCAAAACATTACCAGCAAAGAAATGAAACAACTGCACAAGAGATTAAGAAACTGCAAAAGTCAGTTTTGTATCACAAGATGACTCAGTATTTCTTCTTTACTCAATGGGCAAAGGTTAAGGCTTATGCCAATAAAAGGGGAGTGCTCATAATTGGCGACCTTCCCATTTATGTCTCGCGCGATTCTGTTGAGATGTGGGCACAGCCAGAACTGTTTAAAACGGATGAAACAGGACGGCCTATTGCGGTTGCGGGTACTCCTCCCGATCAATTTTCTTCTACCGGTCAATATTGGGGAAACCCCATTTATAACTGGGAGTATATGAAAAAATCGCACTATGCATGGTGGGTTTGGCGAGTACGAACAAATCTTGAAATGTTTGATGTGCTTCGAATCGATCATTTTAGAGGCTTCGAGGCATACTGGGAGATTCCTTACGGAGCTGCAAATGCCACAGAAGGCAAATGGACTAAAGGTCCAGATATGGAGCTGTTTGAGGAGCTAGAGAAACAGCTTGGAAAGCTTCCAATCATTGCAGAGGATCTGGGTTTGATTACACCAGAACTTATTGTCATGCGAGAAAAAACTGGTTTCCCAGGAATGAAAATCTTGCAATACGGATTTGACGGAAAGCATGATTCAAGAGATCTTCCTCACAACTACACTGCAAATACCATTGCATATGTAGGAACACATGACAATCCAACGGCTCGTGGTTGGTACGAGACACAGGCTACTGATAGAGAGCGTGAGCAGGCAGATATCTACCTGCATCGATCAAAAGATGAGCCAATTGGTGAGGCGCTTTCGCGTGGAATTGCAGCTTCTGTGAGCGACACTTGTATTCACACCATGCAAGATCTTCTCGGCTTAGATGATTCTGCACGCATGAATATTCCGGCCACTGTTGGCGGTAACTGGTGTTGGCGTATGAAGCAAGGGGCTATCACGCGTCACACAGAAGATTTCTTAAGAACTATCACTGAGATGTACTTCAGGGTGTACAAAGAGGAGAAGTAATGAACTTAGACACCTTATCTCTTCAACAATTTGGTCAGCCACTGTCTGAAATTACTGACAGTCAGGTTTTTGAATTACTGCTTCAGGTGGTTAAGAGTAAGTCAGACGCTCTACCATTAAACAATGGTAAGAAGAGGCTTTACTACATCTCTGCAGAGTTTCTGATTGGAAAACTGCTTTCAAATAACCTCATTAATCTGGGAATTTATAACGAGGTAAAAGAGCAGCTCTCCAAGGCAGGCCATTCATTAGAAGATATTGAAGAGCTTGAAGTTGAGCCTTCGCTTGGAAACGGTGGCCTTGGTCGATTGGCAGCTTGCTTTATCGATTCTATGTCCACACTTGGTCTACCAGGCGATGGTGTGGGTCTTAAGTATCATTTTGGCCTCTTCCATCAGAAGTTTTCAGACAGACAGCAAACCGCTGTTCCAGACGCTTGGCTTTCTGATGACAGGTGGCTTGAAGATGAGAAGACGTCATTTACCGTGGAATTTGGGGATTTCTCGGTGACGTCTGAGCTCTATTCCATTGACGTTTTGGGATATGACCGAACAAAGAAAAACAGACTTCGCTTGTTTGACTTGCAAAGCATTGATGACTCATTAGTTTCTGATGACGTTATTGATTTTGATAAGACTGCATTAAAGAAGAATTTAACGCTCTTTTTGTACCCCGATGATTCTGATGAAGATGGCCAGCTTCTTCGTGTTTATCAGCAATATTTTATGGTTTCTAATGCTGCACAGCTGATTGTTAAAGAGGCGGTTGAGCGCGGCAGTAATGTTCATGACCTCGCTGACTATGTTGTGATTCAGATTAACGATACGCACCCCACAATGGTAATTCCAGAGCTTATTCGTATCTTGACTGAGAAATACGATATCTCGTTTGACGAGTCTGTAGCCATTGTTTCTTCACTTGTCGCATATACAAATCATACGATTTTGGCAGAAGCTCTTGAGAAATGGCCTCTTAAATTTATCGAGGAAGTATCTCCAAAGATTGCTTCAATTATCAAAAAACTTGACGAGCGTATCCGCAGTACCGTCGCTGATCCAAGTGTACAAGTCATCATTGATAAGAAAGTTCACATGGCTAACCTTGCCATTCATTACGGCTTTAGCATCAATGGCGTTGCAGCGCTTCATACTAAGATTTTGGAAGAGACAGAGCTCAAGTCATTCTTTGATTTGTACCCAGAGAAATTCTCTAACAAAACTAATGGAATCACTTTCCGTCGCTGGCTCATGGGTTGTAATCCCGAGCTTGCCGAGTATCTTGATGCGTTGATAGGAGATAGCTGGAGAACAACTGGTAATCTCGAGGGACTTTTAGAGTATCAGAATAACGATGAAGTTCTTAATAGGCTGCAAGAGATAAAGCATATAGCCAAAGATAGAATGAGCAAGTTTTTGCTGGACAATCAAGATACAAAAGTTAATGCCGACTCCATTATTGATGTCCAGGTGAAGCGTTTCCACGAATATAAGCGTCAGCAAATGCTATTGCTTTATTTGATTTGGAAATATTTTGATATTAAGTCTGGACACCTTCCAAAGCATCCTATTACTGTCATTTTTGGTGGTAAGGCTGCACCAGCATACGTGGCTGCTCAAGATATCATTCATGCAATTCTTGTTCTCTCATCTTTGATTGCAAACGATGCAGCTGTTTCACCATATCTTCAGGTGATAATGATTGAGAATTACAACGTTACTGCCGCTGAGCACGTTATTCCAGCAGCGGATGTCTCAGAGCAGATTTCGTTAGCTTCTAAGGAGGCTTCTGGAACTTCCAACATGAAGTTCATGCTTAACGGCGCCATTACAGTTTGCACTATTGACGGCGCTAATGTTGAAATTGCCGACTTGGTAGGCGAGGAGAATATCTACACGTTTGGCGCGTCAAGCGATGAGGTTGTGGACCTCTATGAGCGCAAAGGGTATAAAGCAAAAGAGTTTTATGAGAAACCTCAGATTAAACCACTTGTTGATTTCTTAATCAGTCCAGAATTTATTTCTCTTGGAAATAAGGAACGCCTGGAGCGACTTCACAAAAACCTGTGCTCAAAAGATTGGTTCATGACGCTTCTTGATTTGGAGGCATTCATTTCAACAAAAGAGCGCGTGTTTAATGACTATGAGGATAGGAGAGCGTGGCTTCAGAAGTCTCTTGTCAATATTGCTATGGCAGGAACATTCTCATCTGATAGAACTATCGCTGAATATAACGATGAGATTTGGCATCTTACCCCTGATAAGTAATGTAAGCAGTACAGACAAGTAAACCACTGCTTAAGCCTAAGCCAGCGGTCTAATGCAGTCTTAACGAGTAATCTAAGCGAGCGGCCTAGACAAGTAGTCTAGGCCGTTTGAATGTGTCCCTTTAACGGTTTAATGTACAAAAATGATATTTGATATGTCCTCTTCTGCGCAAGAATGTATGAAATAAGCTATGGTATATGCATAAATATTCACCCTTCACGTTGAAAGAAGGATGTATGAACGGTACTTCTGTTAGAAGCGTAAGAAGCGCTTGGTTTTCTCGCTTTACGGTTTTAGCAATTTGGATGCTTTTTGTGGGCGCAATTCTGGCGTTTGCCCTTCCACGCACGGCATTTGCTGCTGACCCAACAGTTTATTCTGAAGATGTGGATGGTGCTCCGCTGGACGGAACACATACCTCAGCAAATCCATTCCCAGATTTTATCTCTGATGCTGAGATTCAGGCAGAGATTAATGCTCAGGCTGCCAAGCCGCGAGAGGACCGTACAGGTGTTATCGCGCGTTATTACTGGGTAAAGCCTGATGGCACTGCGCTCAAGCTGGACATGGATCCAACTAAATATTCCGTTGCGCAGATGATTGCTGAAGGCGGAGAAATTCGTGCGTACTACGTCCTTCTCGGTAATGCAGAGAATTTGATCAACTTCCCACAGAACGATCCAAATGGCTATGGTCTGCGTAAGGTGGCTGTTTCGGCGCATGCTGCTGTTGATACGTACAAGCCAATGGATGCAACAGGTGCTCTTTCGGGTGGTGGTCCAAAGACTAACTTGATGTTCACTGTCAAGGTAAATGGCCAGTCCATCATGGGTGGTAATTCATATGAGGAGCCCGCTGCTGTATTTACTGCACCAGTTACAGCTCGTCAGTACATTGAGTTCTCCGCGCCATTGAACATCTCTGATAGGTCTTATCAGCTGGGAATTCAGGGTGGCATTAAGAAATCTTGGGGAGGTACTCACGCATACACCAAGCGTTATCCTGCGCGAGTCATTGATACCGCAACAGCTGTGTATCACTATGTCGATGACCTTGCTTACAGGCAGCTTAACGGCCTTGGCCTAAGTGATCCTATTGCTCAAAGAAATGCTGGTCTTCCTATTTATGGTAACGGCGCAGTAAGCGTTCTTGGTCTTGATGATCTTGCTGCTACGTATACAACTTCAGCAGCGTTTGAGGATCGTCAGGTGTCTGCTCGTTACAACACAAAGGGTCATGTCGTGTATATGCCTGAGTATGCTGGCGTTACTGCAGATGACTCTGTTGCTGGCGGTAATAAGTTTGAGACCGATCCATCAACCAACATGTTGCTGACTACTGTTCGCAAGTCAGTCGACGAGATCAAGGCTGCAGGACCTGGTGATTCTTACGTCTATATCGCAAATGATATTGACGTTCCAGAGGGAACATCTCTTGCGATTGGTACGTATAACTCTGGTCTTCGCGATAATTCCGTTTTGGCTCCTGGCTTCAATGCAGACGGTTCTGTAAACCGTACTAGGCAGTATTACCTCACGTATCGTGCTGTTCCATCTCCTTTAAAGCTTGTGAAGACTGACTCTGATGATGCTTCCAAGCCTGTTGCTGGTGCTACCTATAGCCTCTATAAGGCTGACGGCACATTGGTCAAAGAGGGAATCACTACTGGTGCTGATGGTACTTTCACATCCGGTGATATTCTTACAAAGACAGAGCTAACCGCACTGGTTCAGAACACTGCAGCAACTGCAGATCTGCTGACCAAGGGCATTTATCAGGATGGAAATAAGTTCTACCTGACGCCGGGCGATTATTATCTGGTTGAGACTGCATCTCCAGAGGGATATGAGCTCAATACAAATCAGATTCCATTTACCGTAGCTCCTGCAACATTTAACGCTGCAGATGAGACTATTGTTCCTGCGGAAGTTACCACAGCTGATAAGCCAATTACTCCTACACCAACCCCAACGCCAGATCCTAATCCAGAGCCAAAGCCTAAGACTCCTAAGAAGAAGAGGTCTAACCTGCCAGATACTGGCGATGCAATGTCCATTGCAAGCGCACTTGCTGCTGCAGGTATTATTGCTTCCGGTCTTGCGTACTCTGTAAAGGCTCGCCGTTAGTTTTGGCGTATAGATCACAAGTGCAAAGAAGGCTGTGCTTCGCACAGCCTTCTTTTTTGCTGGTAAAGCAGAGCAAGGTAGATGCTTAGTTGGACGTTGGCCTGCGCAGTTTGTGCAATCAACACTGTTTGAGGCAAAATATATCCTCAAGCGGTAAAAAATCCGTTTAGTTGGAGATTTCATTTTTCTGCATACAACGTTTGCCCA
>CAUTOT010000034.1:0-10561 GCA_963539765.1 uncultured Atopobium sp.
CAACATAATCTGAAGCTTCTGGTAAAGGCTGAGAAAGCCTGTCAGCCCCATATGATTGATATCCCCTTCCAACCTTTACCAGATCTCCTAATTCCATAGGGTCAATAACTAAATCAACTCCTGCCTTAGCCGCTCTAGAACGAAGTGATCCGGAAGCTCCAGACCTTACCAACACTACACAACGAGCATTTCCGTCTTTAACAATTGCAGCCGCTAGATTTATATCCGAAACATCGGAGCCAGTATTACCAATCAAGACCGAATAATCTTGAGGAGTTGAACGAGCAACAATTGATCTAAGAGATGCCGCTGAATCGGCAAATTCACACCTATTACTAATTCCCAAGTACGTAAGAATGGCGCCAATCTCAACGCGTGCGTCAAGGCCTACGTATGAGATCCACTTCTCTAACATCACGCTTCACCTCCTGGATTAGTAGACGAATCTACTTGTGACGCACTGTCGCTGTTTTGGTTGGTTGTTGAAGAAGTAGGGTTCTCTGGCTGTACCTCTTCACTTGCATCAGATGGGCTTGATTGATTTGTCGCGTCAGATAAATCTTTTGGATTTTCTTCTTCAACGTAAGAATTGTTGTGTACTAAGTCCTGAGCGTTAATCTTTGACCCAGGAAGAGTAAAGCGGAGTGTTCCTCGAGCGTATGCAGAAAGCACTGCAGGAACTTGCTCAGGAGTCAATCCAAGCGTTACGGAAGAAGAAGTGTAAAGAGTGCCTTCGGTGTCATCTGACAACACTGCAATATCCGAAGCAATACAAGTAATAAGAGAATCAGTAACCTCATACGCTGCAAGCTTTGTGCCAGCACTGAGCCTCTCAGCTAGTCCGTACTTCTCGCCATGAGAAATAGTGAGACCAACAAGATTTTCTGGAATAGAAATCTGAGAGGCAACTGATCGTAGATGAAGAGAAACAACAGGCATGCCAACTCCAATAACAGATGAAACCGTTCGACCCATCACGCTTTCCGGATTAGTAATTGCCCCCTCAGGAATCAGATCAGAAATCCAGCTTTTTACCTGGGTATTAGAAGATGAGAGAGTTTCTCCAGGTTCTATTTGTTTAGTGGCCACCAAAATTGAAGTAAGCTCACCGCCATATTTTTGCATTGCCTCTGCACGCAATTTTTCCGCTTCAGCGCGAACACTTTGCACGTATGCAAAGAAACAAAAACTGGCCAAAAGTGCGCTCAACACAGAAATTAAAATTCTTGTTTTCTTAGTCACTGTTTGTCCTCCCTCCAATTGCGATACATAGATTGTGCGCTTGGCATGAGAGAGAAAATGCAAAAACAAAAGATTTACCTGCACAAATATGTCCGATAGCTGACGCAAATCTGACGCAAAGCAATTAGTTCGCTGGCTGCTGCAGTGACATAAAAAATGGATAATTTAAATTTTTATCTAACTTGATATATAAAAATTTTTAGAAAATCATAGCTGCTACATTTTTCAGAAATTGTAATGATTGATTTTCTGAGTGATCTCACTGACTTATAAAACGAGGGTTGACCCTCCCCAATTAGCTGGGCGGGACCAACCCTCGTTAGTCTCAATATAGCACATTTCCTGCTAGTTTAGCGAAAAACACCCTAGACAAGCCAGGGTGCCTTGAGGGTTTAGGTGTTTTACGCCGTTAAAGCTTAAAGCACAACATCAGGGTCGAGCGATTGCTGACTTTCTCGCATTTCTTTTGCCAAAGACAAATATGCTTTTAACTGCGGCTCTGTAATCTTGCCCTCATGCAGAGCATCCTGAACGCTACATCCTGGCTCGTGCGTATGGGTACAATCCCTAAACTTACACGTCTGAGCAGCTTCAGAGATATGCGGGAATATCTTCTGCAGTCCCCTCTCATGGCCCACAATAGGCAGACTTCTAAGGCCAGGTTCATCCACAATAACGCCAGCATAGGGAAGCGCTACCATACGGCGAGCAACCGTTGTATGACGTCCCGCCTTATCAGACTCGCGGACTTCTCCCGTTTCAAGCGCCTCATGTCCCAAAAGCGCATTCAGAAGCGTTGATTTACCCGCACCCGATTCACCAAGCACAATGGCTACGGAGCCGTAAGGAACAAGGCTGCGAACAGCATCAATTCCCCACGCAGCTCCAAGCTTTTGAGCGGTCCGCGCAAGATCTACAAGTGCATCGGTTTTCTCGCCCTCAAGTTTTGAAGCTGTTGCAACAATCTTTACCGTAGAGCCAAGAGCTGCGGTGATGGAAGAAATCTCTTGAGCCAAAAGGTCCGGACCCGCCACATCTGACTTAGTAAGCACTACGGCGCAGGCAGCTCCGCAGTCTTTAGAGATAACCGCCGAGCGCACGATGCGATCTACCGAGACAGCCTCGCCGTCCAAGGCTTGCACCACAAGAACCAAATCAACGTTTGCGGCCAGAGTCTGCTTTTGACCACGGGCACCACCCTTCCAGCGAGCAATATCGGTCTCTCGCGGCAGAACTGCCTCGATGATACCCATATCGTGCGAGTCCGGAATGCGTGCGCATACCCAGTCTCCCACGGCCACCGTGGAGTTCTGGCCCTTAGTCACACGTGCGGCAAACTCGGCGCGAAACACTCCCTGCTCCGAAACAACCGCAGGAAATCCCCTATCCAAGCGGACCACGCAGGCCATAGTCATCGTCTGGCGAGAAACCCCTTGGGTTTCAAGCTCAGATACGACGTCTGCGTAAGCCTGCATCTGAGCCGACGATGGAGTCAACTGCTCATACGCTGGAACATCCAGCAATGAAGAAAGGGCCGGCAGTGACCCTTGAGTCCTGCCGGCTCCTAGTTTCTTGGAACTTTTTGTACGCTTAGCGGACAAGAGTGCTCCTTACCTTATGCTTTGTTCTTCTGCACAGAACGCATAACAGCCTTGTACAGCTCCATCAGAGGAATAATAGATGCAGCTAAAAGCATTGCCATAGCGTACTCTTCAAAACCAATCTCAGCAAAGCCAAATGCCTGAGAAAGTGGTGTCTCAATTACCACAAAGGTAAGAATCAAAGACATAACAAAGGAGCCCCACAGCCAAATGTTTTGACTGGTTAGCTTGAAGATGGAACCACGCAGAGAACGCATATTGAAGGAGTGGAACATCTCAACCATAGAAAGCGTCAAGAATGCCATGGTCATACCCTCAACGCCAGCATCTGGGTTAGTAATAACCTGAGAGATATCAAAGGTTCCATACTCAAAGTAGTGGCCAATAAAATAGCTAGCAAGGGTGAGAAGGGCAATGATAGAGCCTTGAACAAGGCAGTCAAAGCCAACGCCGCCCGCAAAAATTCCGTCCTTAGGATTACGAGGCTTGCGCTTCATAATGCCTGGTTCAGCCTTCTCGGTAGCCATAGCAAGCGCAGGCAGAGAGTCGGTGATCAGGTTAATCCACAGAAGGTGGGTAGGCTGAAGAATAGTAAAGCCAACCAGTGATGCAATAAAGACGGAAATAACCTCTGCAAGGTTTGAGCTCAAGAGGAACTGGATGCACTTACGAATGTTGTCGTAGATACGTCTTCCCTCTTCGCACGCGCTAATGATGGTGGCAAAGTTATCGTCAGCCAGAACCATATCTGCAACGCCCTTAGTAACATCGGTACCAGTAATACCCATACCAATACCAATATCAGCGCGTTTGATGGAAGGAGCATCGTTAACGCCGTCACCTGTCATGGCCGTAACCATGCCCTTCTTGCGCCAGGTATCAACAATGCGGACCTTGTGCTCAGGCTGAACACGTGCGTAAACGCCAATTGTCTCAATACGCTGCTCAAACTCTTCGTCAGAAATCTTATCAAGCTGTGCGCCGGTAATTGCCTGAGAGCGATCGGTAATAATGCCCAGTTCAACCGCAATAGCAACGGCTGTATCAATGTGGTCACCAGTAATCATAACGGTGCGCATACCAGCTTCATGAGCCTCTGCAACAGCGCCCTTAACCTCAGGACGAACTGGGTCAATCATGCCAGAGAGTCCAACAAAGACCATGTCATGCTCAAGGTGAGCTGGATCATAGCTCTGAGGAGCTTCTGTTCCCCAATCGCGACGAGCAGATGCCATAACGCGAAGTGCCTGGTCAGCCATGGACTTGTTCTGAGCCAAAATTTCAGAGCGAGCCTCATCGGTGAGGTCAATAACGCCATCACTTGTCATAATCTTGGTGCAACGAGCAAGTACCTCGTCAGGTGCACCCTTAGTGTGCTGTACAACCTTGCCGGAGCGGGTGCGCACCACAACAGACATCATCTTACGAACAGAGTCAAAGGGCGCCTCGCCGATGCGAGGGCGAGAAGAAGCAAGGTCACTTGTGGTGTATCCAAGTTTTGCAGCGTCTGCAACAAGAGCAGCCTCAGTAGGCTCACCCTTTGCTACCTGTTCTGCATCATCCCAGGTAGCGTCCGAGCACAGTGCCATGGTGCGAACATGTGCGTCAAGGTTTTCTGTCTCATGACGGACAACAGTCATCTTGTTCTGAGTCAGAGTACCGGTCTTATCGGAACAAATTACCTGAGTACAACCAAGGGTCTCAACTGCGGTAAGTCGACGAACAATAGCGTGACGCTCGCTCATTCTGGTAACACCCATAGAAAGAACGATGGTAACAACAGCAACAAGACCCTCTGGAATTGCAGCTACTGCAAGAGAAACTGCAACCATAAACGTGCTTAGGATAAGGTCAAAGTTGCCAAGCATCTCAGCGCCGTGCTTGATAAATCCTGTTGCAAAGACAAGCAGCGAGATGACAACAACAAGAATAGTAAGTGTGTGGGAAAGCTTATCAAGGGCAATCTGAAGTGGAGTCTGTCCCTCTTCTGCCTGAGAGATTGCGTCTGCAATCTTACCCATCTCAGTGTCCATGCCTGTTGCAACAACAACTGCACGGCCGCGTCCATAGACCACAATAGATCCGGAGTAGCACATATTCTTTCGGTCACCCAAAGGAATATCATCTGTGCCTTCAGCAAGACTGAGGGTCTCCGCGTGTTTCTCGACAGGAACTGATTCACCTGTAAGCGCAGACTCCTCTACCTTCATGGAAGCGCTTTCAAGAATGCGGCAGTCAGCTGGGACGGAGTCACCCGCCTCAAGCAAGATGATATCACCCACAACAAGCTCGGTTGAGGCAACCGTCTCAAGGCGGCCGTCCCTGATAACCTTGCTCTGAGCTGCGCTCATCTCTTGCAGAGCAGCAAGGGCTTCCTCGGCTTTGCCCTCCTGGACAACACCAAGAACAGAATTGATAACAACAACAAACAGAATAATTACGACGTCTGCAACTCCGCCTTCTCCGGTATAAATACCTTCAGCAGCAGAAATAGCAGCGGCAACAAGAAGCATGATGACCATAGGATCTGCCATCTGCGCAAAGAATCTTTTAATAATTGATTCTTTTGGAGCCTCTTTAAGCTTATTGAGACCATGAGCCTCAAGACGCGAAGCTGCTTCTGCATCAGACAGACCAACTTCAGCATCAGTTTTTTGCGCACTGATAACATCAGCCGCACTTGAAAGATACTCTTTCAAAGTTCCTCCTGGGTTTCTACCTGACAGATTGATGCCCGATCATAATTCCCCAGGAGAGGGGCAAGGGCTCACCAAGGTTGCCGTGTCAGGACCTTACAACGTCCTATCATAGGACCTTACAATGCTCTATCATTTTACCGTATTCTTTCTTTTTTCAAACCTTATAAATATTTCTTAAAACTCCTGTTATGTGGCAAATAATTGTTATCCAAGGGGTACAATAAGCGCAGAACATAACAACATAAGCCAAACGTTAGTTTTGGCAAGGAGGCAGTTATGAAAATCCTGTTTTATGGTGCTCAAAGTTATGACAAGGATTCTTTCAACCTTGAGCTTCCAAAGTATCCAGATGTTTCAATTGACTACATTGAGTCAAACCTTACGCCTATGACCGCAGGCTTTGCTAAGGGTTATGACGCTGTCTGCGCTTTTGTTAATGCAGATGCTTCAATTCTGACCCTTGAGATTCTTGCCGGCTTTGACGTTAAGCTTCTGCTTATGCGCTGCGCTGGCTTTGATGCTGTTGATGTAAACGCTGCTAAAGACCTTGGCATTACGGTTACACGCGTACCTGCTTACTCCCCTGAGGCAATTGCGGAGCACGCAATGGGTCTTGCACTTGCTGCTAACCGTCGTATTCACCGTGGTTACATCAGAATTCGCGAAAATAACTTCTCGCTTGTTGGCCTTGTTGGCGATACACTTCACGGTAAAACTGCCGGCATCGTTGGAACTGGTCGTATTGGTGCAGCACTTTGCCGTATCTGCAAAGGCTTTGGCATGCACGTCCTTGGCGCAGACCTCTATCCAAATATGAGCCTTGTCAATGACGAACACGTTGTTGATGAGTATGTCAGCTACGATGAGCTCTGGGAGCGTTCGGACTTTATTTCACTCCACGCTTTCTTGAATGATGAGAGCTATCACATGATTAACGATAAGACCATCGGAAAGATGAAAGATGGCGTCATCCTCGTTAATACTGGTCGCGGCGGACTTATTGATACCAATGCTCTTATTCGTGGCATTCTTTCTGGCAAAATTGGTGCTTGCGGCCTTGACGTTTATGAAGAAGAAAATCCAAACGTCTATAAGGATCGCGGTGCTGAGGTCTTCGACTCAGTTACTTCTACGCTTTGCTCCTTCCCTAACGTAGTTATGACCAGTCACCAGGCATTCTTTACACATGAAGCGCTCTCTCAGATTGCACAAGTTACGCTTGATAATGCAACTGCTTTTGCTGAGGGCACTGACTACGTTGATAAAAGTGTGGTTTGCTAAGCGCCAGAGAAACAATCGCTTCAAAAACGGTTACTATTGATATCTGAATGTGATTTCAATTCCTATGAAAAGGAGAGATATGGCTCGCAAAAAGACCAAGATTGTTTGTACTATGGGTCCTGCTACAGAAAGTGATGAGGTCCTTCGTGAGCTCATTCTTGCTGGCATGAACGTCGCACGTTTTAACTTCTCGCACGGTAGCCATGAGTATCACCGTACTATGATTGGTCGCGTTCGTTCTATCTCTGATGAGCTTGGTATTCCTATTGCTATCATGCTTGATACAAAGGGTCCTGAGGTTCGCACCGGTCTTCTCGAGGATGGCAAGAAGGTCACCCTTACTACTGGTGAGTCCGTCATTGTAACCACCGATGATGACGTCATCGGCAACGCTCAGCGCTTCTCGCTTGACTACAAGAATCTTCCAAAAGAGGTCAAGAAGGGCTCTATCATCCTTATTGATGACGGCCTCATTGGTCTTGAGGTTGATCACGTTGAGGGCACCGACATGCACTGCAAGATCATCAACGGCGGTGAGCTTGGCGAGAAGAAGGGCGTAAACGTTCCTAACGTCAACATTGGCCTTCCTTCCGTTACTGAGCAGGACCGCGCAGACATCATGTTTGGTTGCGAGCTTGGTATTGACGCAATTGCTGCTTCCTTCATCCGTGATGGCGCTGCAGTTGAGGAGATTCGTAACATCTGCCGTGAGATGGGCACTCCTAACGTACAGATCTTCCCTAAGATTGAGTCTGCTCTTGGCGTAAAGAACTTCGACGAGATTCTTGCAGCTTCTAACGGCATCATGGTTGCCCGTGGTGACCTTGGTGTTGAGGTTCCTGCAGCTGAGGTTCCTCACATCCAGAAGACTGTCATCAAGAAGTGCAACGATGCTTACAAGCCTGTCATCACCGCAACTCAGATGCTTGACTCTATGATTCGCAACCCTCGCCCAACCCGTGCAGAGGTTACCGACGTTGCTAACGCAATCTACGACGGCACTGACTGCGTCATGCTTTCTGGTGAGTCTGCAGCTGGTAAGTACCCTATTGAGGCAGTAAAGACTATGGCTTCCATCTGCAAGGAGACCGAGAAGTACCTGCCAGTCAAGGATGTCTATCACCAGCGTGAGGGCCTTAAGAACGTCAACGGCGCTACTGGCTTTGCTGCAGTTGATATGGCAATCCGTGTTGACGCTAAGTGCATCATCTGCCCAACCCACTCTGGTCGTACCGCTCGCCTTGTTTCTAACTTCCGTCCAAAGCGTCCTCTGTATGCAATGTCTCCATCTGATGAGGCAGTTCGTCGCACCTGCTTCTATTGGGGTGTCTATGCATTCAAGACCTCTGAGCAGGGCACTCTTTCTAACACCATGTACAACGCTTTGAACATTGCAAAGGAAGTTGGCGTTGTTGAGACCGGTGACATTGTTGTTCTGACTGCTGGCGATCCTCATACCAGCCCACGTCTTGGTGACTACACCACTTCAACTAATGTTGCTATGATCTGCCAGGTTCAGTAAACCGCATTTCAGCTTTAACGTTATATGCACCCAAGCGCTTGCTTGGGTGCATATTTTTTTACGTGGGATATTTTTACGTGGGATATTTTTAGCGTCTTACCAGCAGTTAGGCAATTTTCCAGCCGACGGTCTTCTCGCGCATGTTAACAAAATCAGCGTAGATGCCGCCTTCTGCCATCAGTGATTCGTGAGTGCCTCTTTGAACAATACGGCCCTTATCCAGGACAAGTATCTGATTTGCATTACGCACCGTCTTAAGGCGATGGGCAATCATGATGACGGTCTTAGACTTGGTGAGTTCTGCGATTGCACGCTGAAGTTCAAGCTCGTTTTCTGGATCAACATTAGCCGTAGCCTCATCAAGCACTACGATTGGCGCATCTTTTAAGATGGCGCGCGCAATAGATAAACGCTGGCGCTCGCCACCAGAAAGCATTGAGCCACCTTCTCCTAAACGCGTTTCGTATCCGTCAGGTAATGCCTGGATAAACTCTTCGCAGCAAGCACGCTTAGCTGCGTCAACTACTTGCTCATGAGTTGCGTCTGGATTGCCAAACTTGATGTTGTTCTCGATAGTGTCATCAAACAGGAAGACTCCCTGAAAAACAGTAGAGAAGTTTTGGAGCAAAGCGTCAACTTTATAGTCACGTACATCGCGTCCACCTAGCGTGACCTGGCCTGTATTCACATCCCAGAAGCGTTCAATCAAACGAACAAGCGTTGTCTTGCCTGATCCGCTTGGACCTACGATGGCACAAGAAGTACCTGCAGGAATCGAGAGACTCACATCGTCAAGAATTTGCCTGTCATCGTAGCCAAACGAAACATGAGAAAGCTCAATGTCACAGGATGCTGCTTTCTCAAGACCTTCTCCCTCTTCCATTGCAGGAGTGGCGAGAATAGCGTTTGTTTGCTCCATTGCGATTTCAATGTTACGCAGAATAGTTGAAAAACGACCAGCAGATTCAAGGCGGCTAAACAACATAAACGACATAACCACTACGGTTAAGCACGTAGCTGTATCGAGTGTTCCAGATAGCCATAGTCCAACTGATACCAGGCACATAATAATGCTTGTAGCCTTGGAGATAACCATCTGCAGAACAGAGAAACGAAGCGCCTTAAACTCAAGTTTGAGCGCTTGGACACGGCAATCATCAACTGCTTTGGCGTACTTTCCCTCAGCATCATCAATAAGGGAAAATGCCCTTACCACGCTAATGCCGCGAACATACTCAAGGACGGAGCTAATCAAAGTAGTATTTGCGGCCACATAATCATCTGATGTATTACGCACGTAGGCCTGCAAGACCTCCATTGTTATGCAGAAAAGTGCAAACGTAGCTGCAGTTATAAGGCCTAACTGCCAACAAAATACAAACAGGAATGCAACAATAATTGCTGTTAAGGCCAAACCACCAAAAACCATCATATAGAGCAAGCCACCAAGATTTTGCATTACATCCAGCTGGTTGGTCATAACAGCTGTTACTTCTCCAAGGCTATTCTCGTTAAAATAACCCATGGGCAAGCGGCGCAGTGTATCTCCAATTTCCGCGCGCTTGGTACCAGCCATACTAAAATTAGCATCACAGAAATTCTCACTCTTAAAATGAGCGCAAATGAACGCTCCTATAATGCTCAAAAGCATGACTCCCAGTGCAGAAACTATTGTCTGAGTTGAGAGCGTATCCGTAGTAAGAGCAGTAAAAACAATCCAAAGCGCTGTTATTTGTACTCCTTCAAAGAGGCAACCAAGAATGGTAAAGAAAAGGCCCTTGTGGAGTTTCTGGCGATAAGAACTTCCAAATTGAAAGTACATTTTTAGAACAGACAGCATTTTTACTCCCCCTTAAGCCTCGTCGAGTGCGCCAATGTGAGCACGGTACATGGTTGCATAGAGCGGGCATGTCTCCATAAGCTGATTATGCGTACCCTCAGCTTCAATAGAGCCATCGTTTACAACAACAATTTTGTCGGCATTTTGTACGGTAGAAAGACGGTGCGCGATAACCACTAGCGTTTTACCAGCTACCAGCTTTGCAACTGCAGATTCAACCTCTGCTTCAGATTCTGGATCCGCATAAGCTGTTGCCTCATCCAATATAATAATCGAAGCGTTTCTGAGCATTGCTCGAGCAATTGCTACACGCTGGCGCTCTCCGCCAGAAAGATGCCCACCTGAACCTCCTACAACCGTTTGATAGCCGTGAGGA
>CAUTOT010000035.1:0-10411 GCA_963539765.1 uncultured Atopobium sp.
ATTTTGACGCGTTTCTTCTGTAACTTAGCTCCCACAAAACTGCACGTTATCCGCATATAAAGAATGTATTTATTAAACTGATACAATAGACTACACAAAAAAGTAACTTCGAAGAGGTAGGTGCCCATACACTCGATGGACATTGCGTTAAGTATTGGAATAACTCTGCTGCTTACCCTGGTAAACGGCTTCTTTTCTGCGGCTGAGATGGCCATTGTCAGTGCTCGTCGCGCGGCACTTGAGGCAGACGTGGATGAGGGCGATCCAAGAGCCCTTGCCGTCATTGACATTGCCACTGATCGCGGATATTTCCTCGCAACAATCCAGGTCGCAATTACCCTGGTAGGCTTTGCGTCTTCGGCATTTGCGGCAACAAGCCTTTCCGAGCCATTCGGTGCTTGGCTGGTCAACATTGGCGTCCACGCTGACCTGGCGCTTCCTTTGGCTGTCGTGGCTATTACGCTGATTGTTTCCTTCTTTTCCGTGGTTATCGGCGAGCTGGTTCCAAAGAGCATCGGTCTAGCAAACTCCGAGGCAGTGGCCAAAGCAGTCGTTGGCCCCATGAAGGCGTTCATGCAGATTGTGCGCCCACTCGTGTTTATCACGTCTGCCTCGGCAGATGCGGTTACCACGCTCATGGGCATTGATACCACCAATGACCACCAAGAGGTCACCGAAGAGGAGCTTCGCTACATCGTCAAGGATTCCGAAGACCTCTCTGAAGAAGAAAAATCCATGATCCACGAGGTCATCGAGATGGGCGACACCGTTGTCCGCGAGGTCATGGTCCCGCGCGTTGACATGACCGCCATGGAGGACACTGCAACTATCGCCGAGGTCCTGCGCGTCATGCGCCAGACGGGCTTCTCGCGCATCCCTATCTACCACGAGAATATCGATCGCATCGTGGGCATCGCTCACATCAAAGATTTGCTGGAGCCAGTGCTTGATCAGCACGCAAGTGACGAGAAGATCGCGCGCTTCGTGCGTTCCGCGGACTATGTACCTGATACCAAAGACATCATTCCGCTGCTCACTGAAATGCAGACAAGTCGCGACCAGATGGTCATCGCAGTTGACGAGTACGGCGGAACTGCCGGCGTCATTACTGTTGAGGACATCGTCGAGGAAATTGTCGGCGAAATTGAGGATGAGTTTGACCCGGACAACAAATATCTGACCCAGCTCTCTGATAGAGAATGGCTGGTAGATGGTCGTTTCTCGCTTAATGATGCTGCTGAGTTGGGCTGGCCGGTAGGGGAGTCCGAGGAATATGAGACTATCGCGGGCTTTGTGCTGGATTTGGCTGGTCATCTGCCTCGTCCGGGCGAGGTGTTTGAGAAGGATGGTTACGTGTTCCGCGTGCAGTCGATGCGTCGCCGCCGCCTTTCTTTGCTGCGCGTAATTGCACCAGAACCACAGGTAGACGGTGAATCTGAGTCAGCCGGCGAAAACTCTGACACATCAGAAAATGAATAACTAAAAGAATGATTACAATAGAGTGAACCAATAGAAAGAGGTTGAAATGGCGCAGTTGATTTCTATCAAAAAAGTTGTGGTAGGACCCAAAAACTTGACCGCTACCGTTGAGTTTTCGGCCAAAGCGCCACGTCTGACCTCAGAAAACGCTGAGGCAACTGAGCGCGTGCTTGAGCTTTTGCCTGGCCTCTCCGAGCACCTGTGCTTGGGCGACGCCGACGCTCGTTTTGGACTTGTCGCCAACGATACCGAGGTTGCGCACCTGCTTGAGCACGTAACCGTGGAGCTCCTGGCTCTGACCAACCTTGCGGGAGATGTTTCGTCCGGCAAGACTTCCCTGGTGGATTCCCGCCGCGGCCTTTACGAGATTATCCTCGCATGCCCAGACGACGTGCTGGTTGCAGCTTCGCTGTCCAGTGCTGTATGGCTCCTCAACTGGGCATATGGCAACCAGGACGAGGCCGATCCGGACATCAACGCAATCGTCTCTGGCCTCGTTGCGCTCATCCAGAGCCTTGACGGCGAGAAGACCGATGAGCCCGCAGACTCCGCAGAACCTGAGTCGGACGCTGCACCCCAGGCAGAGAGCATAGACGCAGAGGATTACGTTGCCGACAACTCCTCCGAGGACGTCGCTGATGCAGCTGCTGCTGATGCAGTTGAGGCTGAGGTTGCTGACGCTGAGGAGAACAACGCCGAGGTCGCAGGCATCGACGCAGCCGACGCAGCAGACGTCGAGCCCGCCACTGAGCCCGCTGCAGACGTCGCCGACGAGGCCATCGCAACTGAGCTTGCCGAGGCAACAGCCGCTGAGGATGCTACCGATGACTCGGAGGTCACCGACGTCCCAGACGACTGGAACATGATTAACGTTCCTCGTCCAAAGCCCGTTCGATAAACGCCCTTATTGCGGTATGATTACGTACAGCGTTTTGCTGTTTAACAGGAGGTACTTATGAGCAAGAAGTCTGCTGGTTTCTTTCTAGGCGCTATTTTTGGTGCTGCTGCTGGCGCTGTAGCTGGTCTTTTCCTGGCTCCGCGTTCCGGCGAGGAGACTCGCGCTTTGGCTGCAGATGCTGTCAATGACGCATGGGATTCCGCACTTGATTCTTATGAGCGCACATCTAAGGTTGTGAGCACTAAGATTGACGAGGTCAAGCCTACTGTTGACGCAAAGACCGACGAGCTCCGCGCAAAGGTTGACCTTGCCCGCGAGCGCATGGATCAGCTCCGTGAGTCACTTTCTGACGCTGTGACCTCTGCTTCTAACACTGTCGCAGATGCTGCTGATGTTGTTGCAGACTCCTTTGTTGTTCCAGAGCCAACCGCCACAACCGCTGAGGCTCAGGCTGTTCGCATTGAGAACGTTGAGTCCCACGAGCAGGAGAACGCTGGCGAGGGCTATCAGGAGGCATAAGCCTCACTTACAAGCAATGTGACGGGACGCCTTATGACGTCCCGTTTTTTATAGAGAGGTTTCACGTGAAAACAACCGAGCTCCTAGGCGCAAAGGTCCTTCTCCCCAAAAAGCCTGCTACAAAGGGTAAGCATGCGGGAGAAGAGCGGTTTTCCAAGTTAGGAAAAATCCACAACGTGGTTTTTGCCCCCTTCAAACAGGGTCAGTCCTCGCAGGTAGTGGGCGTGATGGTTCAGAAGCCCGATATTGCTGGCATGATCAAGCAGGACGACGCTTTTGTTACGCTGGAGTCTCTAGAGACTATTGAGCAGGGCCTTTGCGTAAAAGACCCCGAGAATAACGTTGATAAAGCGGCAATTAAGCGCCTGAACTTGGATTTTGATGCATGCATTTTGTGGCATGGCATGGAGGCTCGCACCAAAAGCGGAAAGAGCTTGGGTTACGTGAGTGGCGCTGAGTTTGACCAGGTTACTGGCGTGGTTTCGGCATTTCTCGTAGGTGACGGTGCCGGATCAGAGGCGTTGGTGGGTTCGTTTGCTATCAAATCTGAGTGGCTGCTCGGCTATTCCCGTGGTGCAATGGTTCTCTCTGACGAGGCAGCAAATGCCCAGCTCACCGGTGGCTTGGCCGCAAAGGCAGGAGAGGGTTATGCAGCCGCTGCCGCGAAGGCTTCTGAGGCCACAGCTAAGGCTGGAAAGGCTGTTGCAGAAGCCACCGAGAAGGGCGCATTTTCCCTGGGTAAGACGTTGGCCAAGGCAAAGCGTGCCATCGAAGATGCCACCGAGCCCGATGCAGAAGACGATTCCGAGCGTCCAGCTCCCGTTGCTGCAGGGGATGTTCGCCTCGAGAAGCCATCTCCAGAGGAGCAGGCTGCCGCGGACAAAGCTGCTGCAGACAAAGTCGCTGCTAGTAAGTCCGAAGCCAAGCCCGCAAGCAAATCGTCAGCACAGACCACCGCTAACAAGGCGGCCAAGGGCTTTGGCATGCAGCTTGGCCGCATGGGCAAGATGTTCTCTGACTTCAAGGATGAGTTTGATAAGGCTAGCAAGTAATAAAGCGCTGTTAATCGCATAAACAAAGGGCGAGAAGACCGATCTTCTCGCCCTTTTTGTGTTGTAGTTGTGTGACGCCTGCTACAAGCCCATGGCCTGCAGAATGAACATCACAATGGTCAGGATAATGACGGTGACGATGGTAAACCAGGTCAGCGCGTTCCAGATGCGGCCGTTGGCGTACTTGCCCATGATGTGTTTGTCGGCCGCGATGATAACCATAAAGATGAGCAGAATCGGCAGCAGAATACCGTTGATGACCTGGGCGGCCATCATGATGCCAAAGAGGCTCATGCCTGGAATCAAAACAACCAGCGCAGAAATGACCAGTACGGTAGTAATAATGCCGTGGTAGACAGGGGCTTCCTGCCAGCTACGGTCGGCTCCGCGCTCCCAACCAAATGCCTCGCAGATAGCGCTTGCGGTAATGCCTGGTAGAACGCATGCTGCCAGGAAGGATGCGCCAACCATGCCCAGCGCAAAGAGCGTACTTGCGTACTGACCTGCAAGCGGTTCAAGTGCGCGGGCAGCATCGGCAGCGGAGTCGACAGAGATTCCGCGAGGGAAGAGGACGGCGCCGGTGGTCAGCATAATGAACCAGGTGATGACCTCGGCCAGGATTGCTCCGGCAACATTGTCTGCACGCTGTGCGGGAATATCGCTGGTGTCAAGGTTTTTCTCGACAACATTTGATGCAACCAAGAAGATCATGTACGGACTGATGGTAGTACCAATATTTGCAACCAACAGAGAAATGTATGACGGTTCAGCAGAAGGCTGCGGAATGATGGTGACGCGCAGAGCCTCGCCCCAGTCTGGTTGAGCAAGCACACCAGCCACCACGTATGTGACAAAAATGCAGCTAATTGCCAGCAAAATCTTCTCGATGCGGCGGTACGATCCGCCAACGGTCAGGAGCCACACCATCAGAGCGCTGATAGGCACCGAGACGTACGTTGGAATGCCAAAGAGCTCCATACTGGAGGCAATACCTGCGAATTCGGAGAAGGTAACAGCAATATTGGAGAGCAGCAGTGCGCCCATTGCCAGTGTGGAAAGGCGAATACCAAAGCGCTCGCGCACCAGCGATGCAATACCTTTACCGGTGACGCAGCCCATTCGAGCTGCGGTTTCTTGAACCACAATCAGCAAGAAGCACATGAGTGGCACGGTCCACAGCTGTGAGTAGCCAAAGGTAGCGCCCGCGCTTGAGTAGGTTGCAATGCCACCGGCGTCGTTACCAGCAAATGCGGCGAGAAGACCGGGACCCATTGCCATCAAGATGTACTTGAGGCTGTTTTTGTTGACCGGAGCCTTTTGCTTAGGCGCGTGTTTGCCCTGCTCAATGGCGTCCTGCATTGCAGTCGTGCTCTGATCTGCAGCAACGTCCTGCTCTGCAGCTACGTCCTTTACCTCTGCGTTCTCTTGCGCCATTTACATCACGCTCACAAGCGAGAGAGCGTAAGAGAGGACGAAGAATGTCACCACCGAAAGGCTCATGGAAATCAGGGTAAGCGTGAGACCTGAAGTTTCCTGGTTTTTCTCCTCACGATGGCGAAGTACAGCCAAGAAAATTGGGGTTAGCAGGAAGGAAATAAGCGTAGAGCCAGCTGCTGCACCAAAAATCTGAATAATGGTCTGGTCAAAGAGCGCGGCGTAGAATACGCCTGCATTTGGATCGTAGGGGTGGAACAGAGCCTCTAGCAGGGCATGGGCTGCGGCACCAAGGATGCAAATGAGTCCGCTGACCAGAAGACCCAGTAGAAGCGAGCGGAAGGCAAAGCCTAAGATAGAAGGAGACTTCTCGCTGCCAGGATCGTCTGTGAGGAAGAAGTTTGTCACATAGTTGACGGTATTCTCGCTCAAGTTCAGCGAGATTGGCATAGTAATAGTGCAAAGAGCTGCGAAAATACCCATGGTTGGATTAGATGTTGCAGCTGTTCCTACAAAGGCAGCAATCACAACGGAGGCAACCCAGAACAAAAGCCAGAGGTTGCGGTGGAGGAACCAAATAATATTGCGACCACGGTCACCAGAATCGGAATCGCTCCTACCGCCACCAGCAATCTGCAGGTCCTCGGCGTGCTCCTCTTCCAGAACGTCAAGAGCGTCGTCGACGGTAACAATACCCAGCAGGCGGTTATCGTCAGAAACAACAGGCATAGCCAGCAGATTGTATTTTGCAATGTTGCGAGCAACGTCCTCCTGGTCGTCCTCCGGCGAGGCTGTGACCAGGTTCTTATTGGCAATCTCCTCCAGACGAGTTTCTGGCTCGGAGACAATCAGGCGGTTCAAGGTAACAATTCCGGACAGGCGGCCATCCTCGTCAGTAAGGTAGAGGTAGCGGACGGTCTCAAAGTCCTCGTCCAGGTTACGCAGGCGATCAAAGGCGTACGCAACGGTCTGGTCCTCAGGAACAGAAAGCGCCTCGGACGTCATAATACGGCCGGCGGTGTACTCGCGATATCCCAGCAGCTGCCTAATAGCGCGCTGCTCCTTAACGCCCATCAAGCGCAGGAGTTTCTCGGCACGGTCATAGCTCAGCTCGGAGACAAGCTCGGCTGCGTCGTCTGGGTCCATCTCGGACAGAATGCGGGATGCTTCTTTTTCGTTCAGGCCGCCGATGAGCTCAACTGCCATAGCGTCGTCGTTGAACTCTGCCATTGCGCCGGCACGCTGCTCGTCATCAAGCTGGGCAAACACCTGGCTACGCAGGCGGGAGTCTAGGCGCTCGATGATGTCGGCGACGTCAGCAGGGTGCAGCTCATCCAGGGTTTTGTGGGAAACGGAAAGCTTAACGTTAGAGAGATCGCGCTCAACCAGATCCATGTAGCTCCACGCAATGATGCGCTCCTGCATGGGATGACCCATGGCACGTGCAACGCGGGTGACTAGGTGCTCTAGCTGGGGCGAAAGGCTGCGCAGCAGACCGCGTGCGCCAACCTCTGCACCTAGAAGGCGCAGCTGTGTTGAGCTGGTGTCGGAAAGCTTGAGATCGTTTACGCGGACAACACGAATGCCACGTGTATCAACAATCTGCTTGTTCAGAATATCTCTGGCGAGAAGAACCTCGTTTGGCTGCAGGTACGAGAAACGAATCTCAGTTGAGGGCACCTTGAGCCTGATGACGTCCTCATCATAGGTATCAACGTATTTACGCCAAGAAATCATCATTGGCGTGCGACCAGGGCCCATAAAAGCAAGGGAAGTAATGCGAGGAAAAACTTCTCCGGTAGCAATTCCAAGGTCGGAGACAGAACCGATCTTCTCGCCTTCTGAATCTAAAACCGGATTACCCATTAACTGGGAAAGATAAATCATGTGTGCTCCTTACATGCGTCCGAAGACTAAAGCGTGGCTTTGGCGAGAAACTCCGCGTATTTGCCACGGGGACTGCATTGCGATTTCACCCCTCACGGTGCAAATCGGCACACCGCAAGAGGTCAGCGACTGTGAGGTCGAGGTTTCATGCTGACCTTTCTCTTCATCCAATAGAACGTGAATTGTGCTTGCGAGGACAATTCACAGATGTAACTATTTTAACGATTTTCTCGCGAGGCTGTAAAGACTCTTCACATAATCTAGCTGCTCGGATTTACCTGCGGCTGAGGTGTGACCGCCGTACAGGCGACGCGCCAGCGCACGGCCAGCGCACGGCCGGCGCCGCAATCCGCGAAGCTCCACTGCACACAAAAAAGCCCGGTACCTGCGGGAGCGCAGATACCGGGCTGAGCTGGTACAAAGTGTAAACGAACAGCTCTTAGAACTGTACGTTTGGTGCCTGACGAGCGGACTCGTCGGTGACCTGGAAGCTGGTACGTGGGGAACGTCCACCGGCAAGAAGGTTGTTTGGGAAAACAGCAATGATGTTGTTGTAGTTCATGACAACATCGTTGTAGCTCAAGCGAGCATAGCTGAGGCGGTTCTCGGTGTCAGTAAGCTCTGCCTGGAGCTCCAGGAAGTTCTGGTTAGCCTTGAGCTCTGGGTAGTTCTCAACAACAGCAAACAGGTTGGTCAGAGCATTGGAAAGAGTGCCGGAAGCCTGCATCTTCTCTTCAGGAGTGCGAGCGTTTGCGACTGCAGCGCGAGCAGAAGTAACTGCCTCAAAAGTCTGAGACTCGTGAGCTGCGTAACCCTTAACGGTGTTGACCAGGTTAGGGATCAGATCGTTACGACGCTGAAGCTGCGTATCGATAGCTGCCCAAGCGTTGTCGCACCTGTTGCTTGCGCGAATAATGTTGTTGTGAATGCTAATGGCCCAGAAAACCAGAAGGACAATAACTACAACTGCGGCAATAATCATGCTAAATCCTTTCAATCACTGACAATCCTGTGTCAGCCATCCATTTGGACAGGTTAATTATACCCAAAACTAAAAATCTAAGGCGTTTTTGATTAAAGCTTTTAACTTGCTAACGAGTCTTTTGGTAAATGGAATGCTTGCCCACACACTGGCGAGAAGAACGTTGAGCTAGAAATGACGTGGAATGGAATGAAAGTTCTGAAGGTAAAACGTTAAGTCGAGGTCCGCCAAAAAATGGCGGAGAGGGAGGGATTCGAACCCTCGGAACGGGGACACCGCTCAACGGTTTTCAAGACCGCCGCATTCAACCACTCTGCCACCTCTCCAAAGCGGTAATATCCTACCGCATAATTCAGTTTTTTGCGAGTAGGGGATTTAGCAAGTTAGGTTTTGCTTCATAATTGAGGGCAGACATACGAGCGACAGGTTCTGGACAGATTTGCGTCAGAATCGCGTCAGATAAGTGTCAGGTTCGTGACGGATTCGCGTCAGAACTGCGTAAGAATTACGACAGCAACCAGACAAGAGAGGAGCAGCTATGAGTAACGAAGCGCAAGAGCCTTTGACCCCACAGGCTGCTCTTGATCAAAAGTACATGAAACTTGCTCTTGAACAGGCAGAACTTGCAGCACAGATAGGAGAAGTACCTATCGGTGCAGTTGTAGTGTGCGATGGAGAGGCTATTGCCGTTGCACATAATCGCCGTGAGATAGATAACGACCCTTCTGCACACGCTGAGTTTCTCGCCATGCAAGAGGCTTCAAAAAAGCTTGGCCGCTGGAGGCTTTCGGGCTGCACGGTGTATGTGACGCTGGAACCTTGCTTGATGTGCGCAGGATTGATGGTCAATGCTCGTATTGATCGCTGCGTGTTTGGTGCATTTGACCCCAAGGGCGGTGCAACAGGTACGTTGTTTGACGTGAGTAGCGATCCAAGACTAAATCACGAGTTTGCAGTCTCAGGCGGAGTATTAGCAGACGAGGCATCTGCCCAGCTTAAAGCCTTCTTTAAAGATCGCCGTAAAAGCAAATAAGATTTGGGTTTTTAAACTACCTGGAAAATAAAGAAATCAAGGTAATGGCTCTCGGGAACACCCCAAAGAATTGGGTGGTCAGGAGCTTGCTGCCGCTCTTCAATTTGCTTGAGCTGCACGTTGGTATGGTGAGCTGCCTCGGCAATTGCCTGGGCGAGAAGATCTCTTGTCATGAAGTGTGAGCAGGAACAGGTTGCCAGGTAGCCGCCTCGAGGTAGCAGCTTCATGGCTGCAGCGTTGATTTCCTTATAGCCGCGCATGGCGCTGCGAACCTTGTCGCGCGTCTTGGTAAATGCGGGAGGATCCAGAATGATGAGGTCAAATGGACCTCCCTCTGCCTTGAGCTGACTGCGGTCACCAGCTAATTCTGGTAGGTATTCAAGGACGTTTGCACAGGTAAAGTCCATGCGATCTGCTAAGCCGTTGAGCTCCGCATTTTGGCGCGCAAGGTCAATGGCGGTCTGGCTGACATCTACGCAGCGGACAAAATCAGCTCCTCCTGCTGCAGCGTTAAGGCCAAACGGACCAACGTGACAGAAACAATCCAGCACACGACGGCCTTGTGCAAGCTGGCGAACTGCTCGACGGTTGTATTTTTGATCCAAGAAAAAGCCGGTTTTTTGACTGTTCTCCAGGTCAAGATTGAACTTGAGTCCATTTTCTGTTGCAAGAACGTGAGTTGAAGGCAGGGTAAGGGTGCTTTCTGCAAGCAAGCCATTCTCGTCAGGAGAAGCACCTGTCCACCAGCCCTTATATTGTGGAAGTCCTTCTTTAAGGCGCGAAGGGGAGTCATTTCTTTCGTAAATGCCATCAATGACCTTGCCATCTGTAGACAAAACCTCAAGCAGCAGCGGATAGATAACGTTGCGCAGACGCTCCATGCCTACGGTTCCTACCTGCGCAACAAGCACGTTCTCGTAGCGGTCTACGATCAAGCCAGGAAAACCATCGGCCTCCGAGAAGATAACGCGGCAGCAATTGGTATCGGGCTCAGTGCCTGGTAGAGCTCGGTTTCCCATAGTGGTTTTGCGGTGCTCCCACGCCCAGCCAATCTTGCGGCTCCAAAAGGCTTCGTTGAGCCTATCGTTGGCGTTTCTTGTCACAATTCTGACGCGAATCTTGCTCAT
>CAUTOT010000036.1:0-10382 GCA_963539765.1 uncultured Atopobium sp.
TCCGCTCTTATCGATCAGTTTGAGTACGGTTACCGCGGTGGCGTTGCTTATGCAAACAAGGAGAAGGGCACCAACGTTGAGATTTCTGCACAGTATGCAGAGTCCTTCTCTGACGCAGCAAAGGGCAAGGCTATTGCTAACTCCATGTACTCCGATGGTTGCGACATTGTCTTCCACGCTGCAGGCGGCGTAGGAACCGGCGTTATTGAGGCAGCTAAGGACGCAAATAAGCTTGCTATCGGCGTTGACCGTGACCAGGCATATCTTGCTCCAGAGAACGTTCTGACCTCCGCTCTTAAGCGCGTCAACGTTGCTATCGTTGAGATTTCCGAGAAGATCCTGAAGGACGGCCAGAAGGGTGGCACCACCATTTCTCTGGGCGCTTCCGAGGATGCTGTCGGAATTGCTGAGGATCACCACCTCATGGCTGAGGACACCTACAAGGCAGCTATTGGTCTTCTCGACAAGATCAAGGCTGGCTCCGTTGTTCCTCCTGCAAGCAAGGATGACCTGGACAAGTACGTTAAGTCTTTGAGCTAAGTTCTAACTTAGTTTTTACGCCTTAGGGTTTCTCGCCAGATGGCTTTTGTCCTCTGACGTGCCCAAAGGCCGATGAGTTTGGATTTGCTGGTGAGGGGTGCTCTTTGGCACTCCTCACCTCTAGCAAGTGTGTAAAGGAGGTGGCTCGTGGAAGTCAGTTCGGATTACGCTGTTCAGATGCATGGCATTACCAAAGTTTTTGGATCGTTTAAAGCTCTTGACGCCGTAGACCTTAACGTGCGCAAGCAAACTGTCCACGCCATTTTAGGAGAGAACGGCGCAGGTAAAAGTACGCTTATGAACGTACTGTACGGCCTGTATTCTGCGGATGAGGGAGATGTTTACCTCAACGGAGAGCGCGTATCCATTTCTGGCCCAAACGATGCTATCGCTCACGGCATTGGTATGGTTCACCAGCACTTTATGTTGGTTGAGAACTTTACTGTTACAGAAAATATTGTTTTGGGCAACGAGGTCACCAAGGCTGGTGGCGTCCTTGATCCAAAGCGAGCTCGCGAGAAGGTCCTGGAGATTGTTGAGGAATACGGCTTTGACGTAGACCCTGACGCCAAGATTGAAGACATTTCTGTTGGTATGCAGCAGCGTGTTGAGATCTTAAAGGCCTTGTATCGCGGTGCTGATACGCTGATTCTTGATGAGCCTACGGCAGTTCTTACACCGCAGGAGATTGAGAAGCTTATTCAGATCATGCATGACCTGGTAAGCAAAGGTAAAACCATCATTGTTATTACTCACAAGCTTAAAGAGATTATGTCTTCTGCTGACGAGTGCACTATTATTCGTCGCGGCAAGTACATGAGCACCGTTGATGTCTCCAAGACATCCGAGACCGAGCTTGCAACACTTATGGTGGGTAGAAACGTTAACCTGCATGTAGAAAAGAAGCCTGCAACTCCTGGGGAGGTTGTTCTCTCTATTAAGGACCTCCACGTCAAGGACGAGCGCGGCATTGAGCAGGTAAACGGCTTTAATTTGGATATTCGTGCCGGCGAGATTGTTGGTCTTGCAGGCATTGACGGCAACGGCCAGAAAGAACTTGCCGATGCCATAGATGCATTGGTCAAACCTGAGTCGGGCACCATTGCTGTCAAGGGTGAAGAGATTCAGGGCACAACCCCTAAGACGGTTATTGACCACGCAGTTGCAACTATTCCTTCAGACCGTCACCGTTGGGGTCTGGTTCTGCCCTTTACGGTTGCCGAGAACATGGTGCTTGAGCGTCACAACGAGGAGACCTTTGGTAAGGGCATTGCACTTGACCTGGCAAAGATAAAAGAATTCTCTCAGAAGCTGATTGACGAGTTTGATATTCGTCCTGCAGAGTGCGCAGATCATCAGGCAGTGGGACTTTCCGGCGGCAATCAGCAGAAAGTTATTATTGCCCGTGAGGTTTCTTCCAACCCAGATGTTCTCATTGCCATTCAGCCAACCCGCGGTCTTGATGTTGGTGCTATTGAGTTTGTTCACAAGGCGCTTATTCGCGAGAGGGACCGTGGAGCAGCAATTTTGCTGATTTCCTTTGAGCTGGACGAGATTATGGACGTTGCCGATAAGATGGCAATTATTTACGCTGGCAAGAATGTTGGCGAGTTTGACCAAGGTACTATCACTGAAGAGCAGGCTGGCCTGCTGATGGCAGGAGGTGACGCCGAGTGAGTACGCTTACAAAGATAATGAGAAAGCCCATTACGTCAGCAATTGTTGCTATTTTTGTTGGCCTGTTGGTTGCTTCTATTATTTTGGTTGTTGCAGGTTATGACCCTATCAGCTCGTTTGAAGCTCTTATTGGCGGCATGGTAGGTAAGCCAAAATACATTTCTAACGTCATTATTAAGGCAACACCTCTGCTCTTTACGGGTATTGCCGTTGCCTTTGCATTCCGCGTTGGCCTCTTTAACATTGGTGCTGAGGGTCAGTACATTGTTGGTACTATCCTGGCTGTTATTGTTGGCTACAGCCTTGACCTTCCTCCTGTGCTGCAGATTCCTGTAGTTGTTTTGGTAGGCACCGCAGGCGGAGCAGGTATTGGCGCCATCATTGGATGGCTTAAAGCCCAGTTTGGCATCAACGAGGTTATTACCAGCATTATGTTTAACTGGATCAGCCTCTACCTCTGCAACTTTGTGGTTTCTCTTCCACAGTTCCACCAGCCAAACTCAACATCTTCGTACCCTATTAACGAGTCCGGCTACACCACGCTGTTCTATGGCATGAAGAATTCCGAGGACGGCGCTGAGGCAATTCGCAATATCCCTGTTATCGGTGACGCTATTATGCGCACCGACGTAAACATTGGTATTTTTGTTGCTATTTTCGCAGCTATCTTCATCGGTTGGCTGCTTATGCGCACTAAGGTTGGTTATGAGATGCGCGCTGTTGGTTTTAACCGCGACGCTGCTCAGTTTACCGGCATCAACGTTAAGAAGAACCTCACACTTTGCATGGCTATTTCTGGTGCACTCTGCGGACTTGCAGGCGCTCTGACTATTACCGGCATTGCTCCTCACAGTATTGCAACGCTGGCAGCATTTGAGAACAACGGCTTTAACGGCCTATCCGTTGCGTTTATCGCCAACTGCAATCCTGTGGCATGTATTCCTGCATCCTTCCTGTTCGCTGGTCTTCTTTATGGTGGCCAGACTGTTCAGCAGACGGTTGGTGCACCTTCCGAGATTATCAACATTGTTATTGGTACCATCGTGTTCTTTATGGCTCTGGGTGGCGTTATTCCAATGCTTGCCGACCGTCTTGATCACAAGCGTGCCCAGAAGGCTAAGGAAGAAGAGGCAAAGCTTGCTGCTCAAGTGAGTGATGCGTCCGACCCTTCTCAGGAGGAGGCAAACAATGCTCACTAACCTGATTCTTCTTGTTTCCGTTACCCTCATGTACTCGACACCTCTTATTTTTGGTGCTCTGGGCGGCGTTGTCTCCGAGCGCTCCGGTGTTGTCAACATTGGTATTGAGGGCATGATGGGTGTTGGTGCCTTTGCAGGCGTTGCGGGCAGCTACCTCACCGGAAACCCTTGGATTGGCTTCCTTTGCGCAGGTATTGCAGGCGGTCTTATTGCGCTTTTGCACGCCATGGCATCTATTACGTTTAACGCTGACCAGACAGTTTCTGGTGTTGCAATTAACCTGCTGGCACCTGGCATTGCTCTGTTTGCCTGCCGTCTTTTGTTTGATGGCGCTGCAATGTCTCCAGCAGTCACCAAACTCCCAAAGCTCTTTGGTGAGGGTGCCTTTAACGACACACCTTATTCCAGCTTGAACGTAGACATTACCGTGGTACTTGCACTTTTGACCGCCCTTCTCGTCTGGTTTGTGCTTTACCGTACCAAGTGGGGCCTGCGTATTCGCTCCGTTGGCGAGCATCCACACGCATCCGAGACGCTGGGCATTAGCGTTCGTAAGACTCGCTACCTCTGCGTTATTGTTTCTGGTGTTCTTGCAGGATTTGGTGGCGCTTCTGTAACGCTGGCAATTATTTCTCAGTTCACTCAGACCGCTATTTCTGGTCAGGGCTTTATTGCACTGGCTGCGGTTATCTTTGGTAAGTGGAAGCCTCTGAACACCTATGCAGCTTGCCTGCTCTTTGGCTTTACTCAGGCACTTGCAATTCTTCTTGGTGGCGGCGCAACTCCAATTCCAAGCCAGATCATTGCAATGCTTCCTTACTTCATCACCATCATTACGCTGGTCCTCTTTGTTGGTAAGTCCGTTGCGCCTAAGGCAGACGGTGTGCCATACATCAAGGGAAGTCGTGCATAATGGCCGGGGTAGAGGGTTCTTGTCACGTTTCTAACGAGGCACTTGTTCAGCTTGCTATTGAGGCGCGCAACCACGCCTATGTACCGTACTCTCACTATGCTGTTGGAGCTGCACTATTGTGCTCCGACGGCACGGTGTACGGCGGCGCCAACCTAGAAAACGCTGCGTACACGCCTTCTAACTGTGCTGAGCGCACGGCGTTTTTCCGCGCGGTGTTTGAAGGTCGCCGAGATTTTGTGGCCATTGCGGTTGTTGGTGGTCCTGAGGGAGAAGCCCCAACAGCTTGGTGCACTCCTTGCGGTGTATGTAGGCAGGTTATTCGCGAGTGGTGCGATCCTGCAACATTCCGCATTGTGCTGGGCAAGGCAGATGCTGCTCCTCGCGAGTATCTACTCCAGGACATCTTGCCTATGGGATTTGGTCCCGAGGATTTGGGCGAGTCCAGTCCTGCAGGTGCATCGGGTGACGACGCCGTGAAGGGTGCCGATGACGGTCACGAGCACGGCGCGGGCGACCACGAGCACGGTTGTGGTTGCGGGTGCAGATAACCTGGTAGGTTACATGAAATTGCGAGCCGGTAGAGTTTCTCGCTACCGGCTCTTTTACTAGAGAGTGAACGCGACGGTAACGGACGCTCCTGGCGGCGCCGCGACAACGAACGCAAAAGCGGAAAGAGGTTCAACTATGCGCATGTACGACGTAATTGAGAAGAAGCGCGACGGCGGCGAGCTTACCGACGCCGAGATTGATTACTTTGTCTCAGGCTACGTAGCTGGGGATATCCCCGATTATCAGGCTTCTGCTCTTGCGATGGCCATCTTCTACAAGGGTATGACTGCGCACGAGACGGCTCACCTAACCATGGCAATGGCAGAGTCCGGCGACATGATGGATCTCTCCGCAATCCCTGGTATCAAGGTTGACAAGCATTCTACCGGCGGCGTTGGCGATAAGACCACGCTGGTTGTCGGACCACTTGTTGCATCTCTGGGCGTGAAGGTTGCTAAGATGAGCGGCCGCGGCTTGGGCCATACGGGTGGCACGCTGGATAAACTCGAGGCAATTCCAGGACTTTCTATTGAGATTTCCGAGCCCGACTTCTTCAAGCAAGTCTCCGAGATTGGCGTTGCCGTTGCAGGTCAAACGGGCAATCTTGTTCCAGCTGACAAGAAGCTTTATGCGCTGCGTGATGTTACCGCAACGGTTGACTCGATACCTCTGATTGCGTCGAGCATTATGAGCAAGAAGATTGCTTCCGGCTCCGACTGTATTTTGCTGGACGTTAAGTGCGGCTCCGGCGCCTTTATGAAGGATGTTGACTCCGCAATTGAGCTGGCAGATGCCATGGTTTCCATTGGCGAGCACGTCGGCCGCACCACCGCGGCGCTGATTACCGGCATGGACCGTCCTCTTGGTAAAAACGTCGGCAACTCTCTTGAGGTCATTGAGGCAGTGGCCACGCTTAAGGGTGAGGGTCCTGAGGATCTGACCGACGTCTGCGTTGAACTTGCTGCAAACATGCTTAATCTCGCAGGTAAAGGAAGTGTTGAGGACTGCCGCAAGCTGGCTCGTCAACAGATTGCAAACGGCGAGGGCTTGGCTAAGCTGGCCCAGATGGTCAAGGCCCAGGGCGGCACTGACGAGGTTATCTTTGACACTACCAAGTTTGAGGCCGCGCCATTCCGTCGCGATATTGTGGCCGAGACCAGCGGATATATCACATCCATGAACGCTGAGCTGGTAGGCATTTCCTCCGTTGCTCTGGGCGCTGGTCGCGAGAAGAAGGGCGATCCGATTGACCCAGCAGCTGGCATTATCCTTGAGCGCAAGACCGGCGATTATGCCGAGAAGGGCGATGTGATTGCAACGCTTCTGACCGGCGACGAAAGCCGTGTTGATGAGGGCGAGCGCATTTTCCGCGAGGCTCTGGTCTTTGGCGAGAACGCTCCCGAGCTGGAACCGCTGTTCTTTGCGCGCGTCTCCAAGGACGGAGTCGAGCGTTTCGCGTAAGTGCAGGTGGCGGGTGCGGGCTGGCACGGCAAGCGTGTAGCCGCGGGTGCGAGCGACTGCGGGCTGGAAGCTCCACATAACATGCAGGTCAGACCGGTGTTCACGCAGGTGGACACCGGTTTTTTGTACGGCGACAGCGTCGCGTGCGGACAAACTTGCAGGTTAGACGCGCGAAGCGCCGCTGCGAGTGCACGGGGTTTCTCGCCAGGAGCGCGGCTGCGAGTACGGATGAAAAAACTTTGTGATATACGAGCCTGAAAAGCGCATCATGTCTGAGTAAATTTACTCAGACATGGTGAGAAAAACCGGCAAATAGCTCAGACTTGGTGCACTTTTCCGGCAAATCGTTCAGACATGGCGATGAAATCAGGCTCCATGGGAACGCTTATGAAAATCAATCTTGGATTCAAAAATTACGTCATAAAAAACCCGCCTAAAAAGTGCAAAGAATCTGTATTTGAGGCACCGATTCTTTAACAAAATCAGGCAAATCCACAGATTCTTTGATGTCTTTAGGCAAAATCCACCGATTCTTTGCAGAAATCAGGCGCGCAAGCAGGTCAAATAGAATCCTAGCGGTTAAAGCAAGTCTGGCGAGAAAATCGGTCTTCTCGAGGTTGCAGTTATTGCACAGAGTGTGTAATAATACTCAGTATGTGCAATAAGTCGGGTGTCGTCGCGCCCGCGCTTCCCGCGCTGCTCGCACGCACCCAGTACGTACCTGTAACCAGGAGAGGCTTCAGAAACGTATGACAGAAACATTGTCTGTACCTGCTGTTTTTTCAGCTTGCAAGCTTGATCGACGCACCGCAAGAACTCGCGCGGCGCTCAGAAAAGCCCTGGCAGAAGAGATAGACGCTACCGGCGACCTTACTTCCGTGACCGTCACGGGTGTAACGGAGCGCGCCGGCCTTACGCGTCGAACCTTTTACTCCCACTACAAAGACATACCTGACCTGGTGCTTCACATCGAAAAGGAAGCGCTGGCGGAGCTTCGACCTGCTGTTGAGCAGCTCGCTCGCGTGAACCTTGCCGAGCTCAAGGAGGCAATCGACTCTTACAAGCCATGCCCTGGCGCAACGGAGATGCTCCGAAGCATTCGCAAGCACGGCTTCTACCTGCGCCCTTTGCTGGGTAACGGCGGCGACCCTGCCTTCCAGGACAAGCTAAAGCACCTGGTACACGAGGTTATCGCCCAGCGCGCCCTGCACGATCTTGATCCGCGCGCAATTGGTCCCTTCTTTGACTACTATCTGACCTTCGCAATTTCTGCCGAGGTCGGCGTCCTTATCCGCTGGTTAATCGGCGGGATGCGCGAGAGCGACGAGCAGATGGCAGGCCTTATGACCGGCCTCATGTTTGTTGCACCTGGCGATCTGTACGGCAAGCCAATCAAGCTAGACGTTCCACGATTTGCGCTTGCAACTCTTGTTCTCGGAGAGGAAAACAATGATTAGTCCAAAGTTTGATCTGGTAGAGAATGGTGCCGAGCTTGCACCAAACGTCCCACTTGACCTGTCTCAGGCCCATCTTATGCTGGGCATCGACGTTGGTTCCACAACCGTAAAGCTGTCCGTCATCGACGAGGACGGCACGCTGGTTTACGCAAACTACGAGCGTCATCACACTGACGTCCGTGCAACCGCGCGCTCCCTGTTTATCAAAGCTCAGAAGCACATTGGCGAGACACCCATGTACGCCGCAATCACCGGTTCCGGCGGAATGCTCTTGGCGCAATGGCTTGACCTGGAGTTTGTCCAGGAGGTCATCGCTTCTAAACGCGCTGTTGAAACGCTGATCCCTCAGACTGACGTTGCCATTGAGCTGGGCGGCGAGGACGCAAAGATTATCTACTTTGACAACGGTATTGAGCAGCGCATGAATGGTACCTGCGCTGGTGGTACCGGTGCATTCATCGACCAGATGGCGTCTCTCCTCAAGACCGACGCAACTGGCCTCAATGAGCTGGCAAAAGACGTCAAGCAGATCTACCCAATTGCATCTCGCTGTGGCGTTTTTGCTAAGTCCGACGTTCAGCCGCTGCTCAACGAGGGTGCCGCTCCTGCCGACATCGCTGCTTCCATCTTCCAGGCTGTTGCAAACCAGACCGTCTCGGGCCTGGCTTGTGGTCACCCCATCCGCGGCTACGTCGCGTTTCTCGGCGGCCCTCTGCAGTACCTCTCTGAGCTGCGCCGTCGCTTCTACATCACGCTTAACCTGGACGACGAGCACATTGTCTTGCCACAGAACGCCCACCTCTTTGTTGCGACGGGCGCTGCTCTGGCGGGCGAGTCCGACCGACCAATCACCTTTACGCAGGTCATGGAGGCGCTGGACAACCTCAAGGACATCCAGGGCTCCGAGGTTGCTCGTCTGGACCCACTCTTTGCTACCCAGCAGGACTTTGACGACTTCAAGGCCCGCCACGACCAGGAGGTAGTCCCCAAGGGCCAGCTGGCCAACTACCACGGCCGCGTGTTCATCGGCATCGACGCAGGTTCTACCACTATGAAGGCTGCTGTTGTTGGCGAGAAGGGCGAGCTGCTTTACACCTGGTACGACAATAACAACGGCGATATTCTGGGTACCGCTCGCAAGATCATGGACTCCATCTACGACGAGATGCCTTCCGACTGCATCATCGGCCACGTCACAACCACCGGTTATGGCGAGGGCATCCTGATTGAGGCTCTGCGCGCAGACTCTGGCGAGATTGAGACCGTCGCTCACCTGCGCGGTGCTAAGGCATTTGTCCCAGACGTTGATTTCATTCTTGATATTGGCGGCCAGGACATGAAGTGTCTGCAGGTCAAAGACGGCGTCATTGAGCACATCATGCTGAACGAGGCTTGCTCTGCAGGCTGCGGCTCCTTTATTGCATCCTTTGCTGACTCTATGAAGATGGACGTCCGCGAGTTTGCAACCGCTGCAACTAAGGCAACACTTCCTGTTGACCTGGGATCCCGCTGTACCGTCTTCATGAACTCCCGCGTTAAGCAGGCGCAGAAGGAAGGCGCAACCATCGGCGACGTTGCTGCTGGTCTTTCATACTCCGTCATCAAGAACGCCCTGTTCAAGGTCATCAAGCTCCGTGACTTCAGCGAGATTGGCGAGCACTGCATCGTCCAGGGCGGTACTTTCATGTCCGATGCAACGCTCCGCGCCTTTGAGCTGCTCACCGGGAGGGACGTCATCCGCCCAGACATTGCAGGCGTCATGGGTGCCTACGGCGCCGCTCTTCTCGCCCGCGACCGCGCAGGTATTGACGGCGTATCCACCCTGCTTGACCGCGAATCCATCGACAACCTGCAGGTCAAGCTTACCAACACACACTGCCGCATCTGCCCTAACAGCTGCATGCTTACCATCAACGACTTTGGCAGCGGCCACAGGTTTATCACCGGTAACCGTTGCGAGAAAGGCGCAGGTAAGAAGCGTGGTGCCAAGAAGAACGAGGCACCAAACCTCTTTGCGTTTAAGAACAAGCTGCTGTTTGACCGCGAGTCGCTTCCCGCTGACGAGGCTCCACGCGGCACCGTTGGCATTCCTCGCTCGCTGAACATGTACGAGAACTATCCGTTCTGGCACACGTTTTTCACCAAGCTGGGCTTCTCGGTCATTTTGTCCGACCAGACCACTGCAAAGACCTACGACGCAGGTATCGAGTCCATGCCTTCCGAGTCCGCCTGCTATCCTGCGAAGCTTTCCCACGGCCACATCATGAACCTGCTGGCCAAGGACCCAGACTTTATTTGGATGCCGTGTATTCGTTGGGAGCGCAAGGAGGACGACTCCGCAACCAACCACTACAACTGCCCAATTGTCATGAGCTACCCTCAGGCGCTGGGCCTCAACGTGGACGAGCTCTCCGATCCGTCCATCCAGTACATGGCTCCGTTCATTCCGTACGACAAGAAGAACGAGCTCAAGCGCCGTTTGTACGAGCTCATCAGTGAACAGCGCGAGAAGGACGCCCAGGCTGGTAAGGGTCGCTTCCGCGGCGAGCACATTACGCGCGCCGAAATTGACGCCGCTGTTGAGGC
>CAUTOT010000037.1:0-10307 GCA_963539765.1 uncultured Atopobium sp.
AAAAACCTCTGCGTAGAAACATGACTTATGACTCTGACTCAACTCAAATATGTTCTTGCCATTGCTAAGGCAGGCACTATTAACGCCGCAGCCAAACAGCTCTTTATCTCGCAGCCTACCTTAAGTAGCGCAGTTAAAGAACTTGAAGCCGAGCTGGGAATCTCCCTTTTTAACAGGACCAGCAAGGGTGTTGAACCTACCGCAGATGGCGAGGAGTTTTTGAGTTACGCCAGGCAAGTTGTCATGCAGACCGACCTCATCGAAGAGCGCTATCTGGGCACCGCCCCTTCTAAGCAGCGCTTTTGTGTTTCTTGCCAGCATTATTCCTTTGCAGTTGAAGCCTTTGTCAACCTGATTAAAGAGCACGGCGGCTCAAAGTACGATTTCCGTATCAGAGAAACGCAAACGTACGAGATTATTGAAGATGTCTCCAAGCTAAGAAGTGAGGTGGGCGTCCTCTACCTCAACTCATTTAACGAGCGCGTTATTAGAAAAACGTTGCAGGACCAGGGCCTGGTTTTCTCACCATTGTTTAAATGTAAGCCAAGCGTCTTTGTGGGAAAAGACAATCCGCTGGCAAAGCGCTCGTCGGTAACGCTCAACGATCTTGCCCCCTATCCTCGCCTTTCGTACGAGCAGGGCGAGCACAACGCGTTCTATTTCTCCGAAGAGCTTCTGGCAACGCTTGATCGCGATAAGGACATCATGGTCCGAGACCGCGCCACTATCTTCAACCTGATTATTGGCTTGAACGGTTACACCATCAGCACCGGTCTTATTAACGAGGAACTCAACGGACCAAACATTGTTGCAATTCCTCTAGCTGTTGACGATTACATGGAAGTTGGCTACGTTACACACGACGAGAAGAGCCTCTCACCCTTTGGTGAGCTCTACATCGACGCGCTCAAGCGCTGCTGTCAAGCAGTTACGTGGGTGTAAGGGGTCTATAAAGAAGTAAGTTGTTTTAAGCGTTCTTTATGCTTTATTAACTAAATTGAAAGCTATCCAGCTGTGGCGATTCTTTTTAATAAATAATGGTTATTGAATATGTTATTTATTAACCGATAAAAAGATACCGTTCACAGTAAAAGACGTAACAATGATGCCTATAGGAATAGAATTAAGGTAAGAGAGTCGGCAACTACTCCTCTACTGCAATAGGCTAATGACCGAAGAAAAACATAGTGAAGGGCGTATGGAGTCCCGACTCGTGTAGTAGATTTATCGAGGTCATCTGGGGTTTATTATGTTTTCTCATGATTCTAGAAACTTAAGCTTAAAAACACATAAGCTCCCCCAACAGGCTCGTTCTTTGGCAGTAGTGATTGCTTGTGTCATCATTGCTGGGCTACTTTATTTTTATGATCTTGCCCAAAAACAGGCGCAGCAAGAACTTTTTGCGCAGCAAGTTGCACAAAGGCAAAACGAAGCCTCGGAAACTTATAAAATTGGCGATACTGTACAACTAACTGGACTTGATCAAGAAGGAGGTAATCCAGCTGAGACTCCTTTTGGGGCTTATTTACCATGGATTGGTACAATAGAGGTAACGGTAACAGACGTAACCCTTTATCATTCTATAGACGAAGCAGGATTTACCTCTGAAGCACTTAACCATTCGTCAGCACCGGAAAATGCAAATAGCTTGTATCTAGTCTATACGCTTCATTTTAAAAACATAGATGCTGTTCAAAAACGCACCCCAAACGGGATGAGCTCTATATTACTTTCTAGCTACTCAATTAATGCCGAAGGACACGATATTTTCATGTCCCAAATCACACCTGAAAATGCCCGAATTAGCAGTTCGGAAGTGGAAAAAGAAAAAGGATATTTTTGGATTAATGCAGGAGATGAATGTGACGTCAAACTTGCCTTTGTACTATCTCCAGAAGAGATGAGAGATATTACTTCTATTCATCTGGCAGATATGGGAGGAATTTATTCAAACGCAAAGTTAGTTGATATACAGTCTGCATTAAAAAGTGATAAGTAGGTGTTTGCTATGAATTCATTGTTCAAGTCTGAATTTAAGCGACAGCTAACCAATAATTCATTATTTTGGACATGTGTTGCAATTGGCATCTGTATTGCACTTCTTGCCGCTTGGATTGAAATACAGCTTGAATTAGATATCTTAAAAGTGACCTATCAACAGGGAAATCATCTTTCTTATAACACTTTACTCTCTCTCGTTTCTGCTTATTCCGCTTGGATCCCAACACGAATCGGAAATTTTTACAGTGGACTGTACTATCTCTTATGGCCGCTCTTAGCAACCATTCCAACTGCTTGGATTCTAAGCAACGATTCAAAAGAAGGGGTGCTTGAACAGCAATGTCTTAGAATTAGAAAAGCTAGTGTTATCAGGATAAAACTATATGTAAGCTTTGTTTCTGGAGGTATTTGCTCTGCCCTACCTCTTGTCCTTAATTTTTTAGCTGTAATTTGTTTCTTACCGTTATCTATACCAAAAATTTACGATGAGATATATACCGCAGTCCCAATGAACTCTTTGTTCTCAGGACTCTTTTATAACTCTCCTCTTGCTTATGTCATTGTTTTATCCATATTAGCCTTCATGATTGGAGGGCTATTTTCCTGCGCCGTTTGTCTTTTTGCCAGCTTAACTAAGACCACGTTTCAAGCAATTTTTGTTTCTTATTTTCTACTTCACCTATTAGCGTTCTTAGGCTCGCAATTTTCAGCGATTCTTTCCTCTGCTCAATTAAGAGAAGTAGGGCAAAATGCATTCATTAAGTTGAATTTCTTTCAATTAATAAGTTCCGAATATGCTCCAACAAAACTTGGATTTTATTGCTTCTGTTTTGTTTTGCTATTTCTAGTAATCTTCATTTCTTACAAAAAAACTTGTAGAAGTGATCTGCTATGAAACATCAAATTTCAAGGAACTTCACTCAGCTTTTTGATGTGCATAAAAATCTTCTAGCAGCGCTTGTTGCGATGTTGTTATCTTGCACAGCGTTTATTTCTTCTTTTGCACAATTCAGCTTAATTACACAAGGAGGATATTCGTTTTCTTTAGGTGATTTGATTATCGCAACATTCTTCGGTTCTGCCCACACGCTCTACGTAGAGTGGATCGCGCTTTGCATCTCTTTTCTTCTCATAATCATTATTTCTAGCTCAGACACAAATGAACATTTTTCTATTCAACGCATGGTGAGGTTTAAGAAGAAAACTAGATTTTGGATTTATAGCTATATAAATATAATCGTATCTTCTCTCTTTTTGATTGCCGTCTATATAATGACATACGTTGTTTTACTTATTTGTACAGGTAATACCCCTGATATTGCTACGCTAAATGTGGATATCTTCATTTACCATACCGTTCAAACTGGTACGGAATTTTCACTCACAGCCCCAGAAGTATTAGCACTTCTCGGCATTTATTATCTTGGTCTCTTGTTCTTTTCCTCTATTTACAAAGTAATGAAACTCTATACTCACAATTCACTAGCTGTATTACTAAGCGTAGCACTACTAGTTTTAGGAGAGTTTTTTCCTGAACTTCCATTCCCCTCTACATTAATGACTTTTTCGAGACTTCTTCCTTTTAATCCAGAAGGATATAGCCCTGTCTATGCAACTTTATATTTTCTAGTTGGAATCATTTGCTTAAACATTTTTGGCCTCATTGGAACTAAAAATATAGAGTTTGGCGGTCATTATGAAAAACTCTAAAGTAATTCCATTTGGTCCTTTTATCTATTCATTACGTGGTCCATTTTGTATCTGTACCATCTTAATGGTACTTATCGTTGCTACATCTCTTGTAGTGTTCAATCGCTCAGCAACAAGTAATCCAACATTTGCAGATAACGTATCAAGTCTATTTGCTGGAATGCCACAGATATCGCAAAGCATTTCTTCAAATGCTGCTATGCCAAAAATTAAAGTTCCTTTTGCCTGGTTAATACTTGTTTTACTTCCCCATCTAATGTGTTTTCTGGCAGTCTCCAGGTCACTAAGAAAAGATATGTATCTTGTTATGTCCTCCTCAAAGAGCTTCTATCCAATTCTTCTAACAGTAAGTTATGTGACAGCAACTGGGCTTTATTGGATAATAGCGGGAGTTGTAATCCTTTTATTTACACTGCTTCACGGTGGAGAAATTCTATCAACTACGACATTAAACTTAGAAATTCTCGAAGGTTTTGACGCCTCAACATTACCTGCAAATACGGTAAGTATTGTCCCATTGATTGGATCTCTATTCATTACTTCACTATCTCTTATAACGCTTCAATGTTCAGCAGGATTATTTATTAAAGAATGGCCTCCTCTCTTTTTAATTATTTCTTGGATAGTTTCCTCGATTTTCAAATTACATCCCATCCTTATTGGCAACTACATGATGTTTTCTCGAAGTTCTCTCTATATTGATTCGGCTAGCAGGGAGATTGTTGAAGGTAACCTCTGTGCCGGAGTCAATCCGCTCTGCTCGTTAGCTTTTTGTATTGGTTCACTAGGTATTTTTCTTTATCTGTCTCTTTCACGCTTTAAGAACATTGATCAGTTTGGCGGTGAGTAAACATGTCGTACATTTTAGTTGAGCATCTAACAAAAGAAATCGGAAACGATACTGTTCTCAAGGATGTCACATTATCCCTGGAAAAGAGAGGGATAATTGGTCTCGAAGGCCAAAACGGCTCTGGTAAAACAATGCTTATGCGAGCGGTCTGTGGTCTCATTAAGCCTACCCAAGGATATGTTTCTATTGAAAACAAAAAGCTCTGGGATGATATAGATTTTCCGCCAAGTGTTGGTCTGCTCCTAGAAAAACCGGCACTTCTCAGCTCATATAGCGGTCGTAAGAACCTAGAGATTCTCTCGTCAATAAAACAAATTGCGTCTGAACAAGATATTGATGCTGCAATTGAAAAAGTGGGACTTGATCCTAAAGACAAAAGACCTGTTAGGAAATACTCCCTTGGCATGAAGCAACGCTTAGGAATTGCCATGGCGTTTTTTGAGCAGCCGGATTTAATTATTCTTGACGAGCCAACAAACGCTCTTGATGAAGACGGTGTCCATATGCTCACGGAGCTCATTGTTGAACAAAGAGATAGAGGCGCAACACTTCTCATCTCAAGTCATGATGCTGAGTTCTTAGAGATTGTCTGTGATGTAATTTACAAAATGAAGCTCGGCAAAATTGTCGAGAAAATCGACGTGCAAAGACGTGCATCATGAAACTAAAAAGCAAACTACCATTATTTGCAATTGTCATAAGCCTTGTACTGGTTTGTGCTCTTGGCTACAGGGTTTGGTGGGTAAATACCCATGCACTAACTATCCCTGAAGAGATTTATCAAATGGGAGAATGGGTCCCCCTTGACGGAAATTTTCATTATTCGTCTTCTGAGAATACAAAGGGATATTCAATACGAATAACTGAAATTGCCCTAACCACGTATGACGGTTACCTGGAAAAACATGGTATTACACCACAACAACCCAACGCTCATGGCAATCAAACAAGTGTGATTGATGTAACTATAGAAATTAAAAATGATCGAGAAGAGACTGAGCCTGTAGGAGGAATAGATTTTCTCGGCACGGTTTTAATCCCACAAGCCAACAACACTTATTACATTTGCGATTTAGGAAATGAAAATTCCCTTTGGCCGCTTGCCCAGCCAAATATAACCACTTCGCGAATTGCCATCAAACCGCACACTTCATATGTTCTTCATGTGCCTTATGTAGTAAATCTCACAGGGGAAGAAATCTATAGAACTCCGATTACTGATACGACGTTTGATTTGCTTGTTTCTCGTCTACCTGTAGAAAAACGAATTCGAGTGTCTTTGTAGCAATTCTTACCACTACAGCTACAGATTTCACCACTCCCATTACAAATCGTGCCGCCCCTCCCACTACGGATGAATGGATTGTCAGCTGCCTCCCAGTTTACGCTAAAATAATACCTTACGTTTTTGAAGCGCAATGGGAGGCATCATGGGTCTTAAGTATGAAACCGCACAATATGAGGCATCATACGGGGCAATTTCACAACTTCCTTCTCCAGAGACCCCAGAGGTGGCTTTTGTGGGCCGCTCAAACGTGGGAAAGTCTTCCCTCTTAAATAAACTTATTGGCAGAAAACAGCTTGCACGAGTTTCGAGCGTTCCAGGTAAAACCGCTAATATCAACTTCTTTGACGTTGATGGCGTCAAATTTGTAGACTTGCCTGGATACGGATTTGCACGAGTTTCTCGCCAAGAAAAACAGCGCTGGGCAGACCTCATCGGTGGTTACTTTGAACAAGAACGCAGCTTTAACCTGGTTATTAGTCTTGTTGATATCAGACACGAAGCTCAAAAGCTTGACCTGCAGATGATTAGCTTTCTCCAAGAGGCTGAGCTGCCCTTTGTAGTTGCGTTTACCAAAGCAGATAAGATTGCACGCGGCAAGCAAAATCAAGCCGCGGCCGCCCTGCGCAAGGCATTCCACATCACCCCTGAACAGGCCATTATTACTTCATCCGAGACCGGCCTGGGCATTGACGAGTTGCGCCGCCGCATCGAAGACGCAACTATCTAGGAGCATCATGGATCCAATCCACCAGCAAGAACAAGAGCACCTCTCCCACGTTTATCAAAAGCTTGTTGAGATTCGTGAGGATTTGGACACAACACTCAATACTACGCAAAAAGATGCAGCTAGAGACCTTCGTCAGATGAGTGAAGAAATCCGCCCAGACTTTGGTGGAGCGGACGAAACCATCGAGACCCTTGCGGCCATTGAGACGCTCAACAGCGTTATTGACACCTACAACCAGTACCACGATTTTACTGTCGAGAAACTCGGTCGAGTTGAAATCCTTTTGAGGCAGCCTTACTTTGCTAAGGTCACGCTCAAAATGCGACCCGGACGTCCTTCTCGCGATGTGTACATTGGCGCGGCAGGCATCACCGACAAAGACCGCACGCCGCTCATTGTTGACTGGCGCAGCCCCGTTGCCGAGACGTATTACAACCAAGAGATGGGTACTACGTCGTACCAGGTAGACGGCAAGAAAAGAACGGTTGAACTGGAGCTTCGGCGACAGTTTGACATCACGCGCGACAAGCTGAACCTCTACTTTGACACAACGGTTGCCATCGAAGACTCTCTGCTGCTTGCCGCTCTGAAGCGTCAGCACACCGAGAAGCTGCAGGCCATCACCGCGACTATCCAGCGCGAACAAAATGTTGTGGTCAGGCACGAGGACGTGCCAGTTCTGCTGGTCAACGGCATAGCGGGCTCGGGTAAGACGTCCGTTTTGCTGCAGCGCATCGCGTACCTTCTGTACCAACAGCGCACTACGCTCACCGCAGATCAGGTGTATCTGTTTACTCCCAACGAGATGTTTTCTCGCTACATCAACACCGTTTTGCCTAGCATGGGCGAGCACAATCCGCAGGTATTTACCTGGGATTCTTTCCTCAAAGCGTTGGGTCTGGCCGACCACGCTTCGGGCGCCCACAACAACCCCGATTCTCTGAAGAAGCTTGAGGAACAACTTGCCTCGCTTGAGCTCTACGAGGACGACTTCAAGGCCATTTCTGTTGAGGGCACTACGCTCATTAAGCCAGCTCAGGTGGCTAGTTCTGTGGCAAAGTTCTCGCAATTCCCTGTTGGCCCTCGCCTTATTGCACTTGCCAAAGACGAGCTCCACACCCGTCTGGAGCGCAGGCTTGGTCAGATGGCTCACAACGACGAAATCCAGGAAGAGATGCTCTCCCTTGACGTTGAGCAGCAGCTTGAGGTCTTTGGTCGCACCATCAGTCCTTCCGACGAGGAAGAAGTCCTGGCGCGCACCCGCGAGTTCCTCAACTGGCGTTTTGCCTCTGCGCACGAGGTCATCGAGTCCGCTTCCTGGCTCCGCATCGACCGCATTGGAATGCGCATGCTCAACGCCTCCGCACTAAGCGGTGCCGAATGCGTTTACCTACGTCTTCTTATCACAGGAGCTGGCGAGAAAAACGTCAAGTTTGTCATGATTGACGAGGTCCAAGACTACACCGAAACGCAGCTTATGGTGCTTGGAAAGTATTTCTCGCGCGCGCACTTCCTGCTTTTGGGTGACTCTAACCAGGCAATTTGGGAAGATACCGCAACATTTGAGCAGATTGAGAAAATCTTTACCGCAACACATGGCGAGGACGCAGTTTCTACCTGCAAGCTTCTGACCAGCTACCGCTCCTCTCCTGAGATTACCGCGCTGTTTACCTCGCTTTTAAGCGAAGAAGAGCGAGGCCAGACAAGCTCTGTTCAACGCGGCGGCAAAAAGCCTGAGTTCTTTGAGGTGGTAGCCGACAACAAGGATGCTGAGCGCGTCGAGTACCTGCAGACGATGAAGTCCCTTGTTGAGCAGGCGCAAGAGTTTGATGGGCTGACCGCCATTGTGTGTACCGAGAAGTCTCGTGTTCGCTGGCTGGACAAACAGCTGGAAGGGTCTACGGCCAAGGTGCTCACCAGCCACGATTCCCTACCCGCGAAGGGCGTTGTTCTTCTCGACCTTGCACTAGCAAAGGGCCTTGAGTTTGATCAGGTCATCGTTGCCGATGCACAAGAGGAAGTGTATAAAGCAGACGGAATTTCTCGCCGTAGGCTCTATACCGCCCTGTCGCGCGCAATGCATCACGTGATTGTGGTCTCTCAGGGAAAGATGACTTCGCTGCTCAGCAAATTGCTTTAAAAAAAGCAATTTCTACCTGCTATTTTTTTGAAATTTACTGATTGAAGGCGACTAGTTCGGGTAAATGCTAGTCATCGATAACATTTACCGTTGGAGGTTAGTATGTCCGAAGAATTGATTCCTGATGTCATGAAGAACATCGACGCAAAGACTGTAGTAACCCTTAAAGACCAGGTTGCATGCCTTCCTGGCCAGGTCATCAGCAAGACCCTTGCGCAAAACGATGCCGTCAGCGTCACTCTCTTTGGTTTTGGCGCGGGCGAAGAGATTGCAAGCCATCGCGCGGGCGGCGATGCATTTGTCACCATTCTTGAGGGACGCGCAAGCATCACCATCGATGACGACGTTTACAACCTTGAAGCCGGCCAGTCCATTGTGATGCCACTTGGCCATCCACATGCACTTCAGGCTCCAGAAGAGTTCAAGATGCTGCTGGTTGTTGTTTATCCGCAGAAATAATTTATATATTTGCCACACGATTCTGCAGAATTCCGCAGGTATTTTCTATTTGACCAGGTGGACAGTGCGTCTGCCTGGTCAAATACTATCTCTTCCTGGTCAAATAGTAACTCTGCCCAGCCAAATACTATGTGTAATTACAATACACACCTCATAACAGAATGGGTATACTAGTTATGTCTGTGCAATCAGCAAATTGTTAAACCTAAAGAAAGGTGAGCTATGAGCCAGATTTTTGATGTTCACGCACGTGAGGTCCTCGATTCCCGTGGCAATCCAACCGTTGAGGTTGAGGTTGTTCTTGACGACGGCTCCTTTGGTCGTGCAATCGTTCCTTCCGGCGCTTCCACTGGTGAGTTCGAGGCTGTAGAGCTTCGCGACGGCGACAAGAGCCGTTACCTGGGCAAGGGCGTTCTGAAGGCAGTCGAGCACGTCAACACTGAGATCCGCGACCTCGTTATTGGTTGGGACGCAGAGGATCAGCGCGGCCTTGACCTCGCTATGATCAAGCTTGACGGCACTCCAAACAAGGGTCGCCTCGGCGCAAACGCTATTCTCGGCGTTTCTCTTGCTGTTGCTCACGCTGCAGCTGCTTCTGCTGAGCTTCCACTTTACGCTTACCTCGGTGGCGCAAACGCTCACACTCTTCCTGTTCCTATGATGAACGTCCTCAACGGTGGCGTCCACGCTGACAACAACGTTGACTTCCAGGAGTTCATGATTATGCCTGTTGGTGCTCCTGACTTCACCACCGCTCTTCGCTGGTGCGCACAGGTTTACCACACCCTCAAGGACACTCTGAAGTCCCAGGGCCTCAACACCGGTGTTGGTGACGAGGGCGGCTTTGCTCCAGACCTTAAGTCCAACGAGGAGCCACTTGAGCTTCTTTCCGAGGCTGTTAAGGCTGCTGGCTTTGAGCTTGGCAAGGACTTCCGCTTTGCTATGGACCCAGCTTCTTCCGAGTTCTACAACAAGGAGACCGGCAAGTATGACCTCAAGGGCGAGGGTCGCTCCCTTACCTCCGAGGAAATGGTTGCTTACTACGAGGAAATGGTTGAGAAGTTCCCAATCGTCTCCATCGAGGACGGCCTTGCAGAGGAGGACTGGGACGGTTGGAAGATCCTTACCCAGC
>CAUTOT010000038.1:0-10180 GCA_963539765.1 uncultured Atopobium sp.
CGCAGGTCCTTCTCGCGCTGACGCATAATCTGGCCAATAGAGGCTCCTGTCTTGGAGCACCTGGCGAGAAGATCTGCGCCGTTGTCAAAGGCTCCTGAAAGCACGTCGTTTGTGACCTGAGGAGCTGCTCCTGGAATGGAAACCTGAGCGGCATAGGAAACGTGAGGTGCCAGCTGGAAGAGGTCGAGGACTTTCTGCTCAATAGGCTCGTCAATCTCAAAGACGGTGTGCGCAAAGCCGCCACGCTCCGAGCGGAAGGTGCGCATAGTTGCAACATTGATGTTCTGCGTAGCCAAAATAGTGGTGAGAGCTGCAAGAACACCGGGTTTATCGCGATGTGAAACAAAAATAGTAGGCATATCGCCAGACATGCGAATGCGCACGCCGTTAACGCCAGAAATGCGAATGCGGCCGCCGCCTACGGACTCGCCCATAACAGAAACATGAACGTTATCTGCACCGTAGAGGTGAATTTCTACGGTGTTTGGGTGCAGAGTCTCGTCGTCGCCTTTTTCAATAACTTTGTAGTTGAGGCGCGCTTCTTCTGCCAGGGTAAGTGCTTCACGGACGCGCGTATCGTCTGGAGCAAGGCCTAAGATTCCTGCAATCAGAGCGTAATCGGTGCCGTGACCAAGGTGGGTATGAGAGAAGGAGTTGTAGAGCCAAAACTCAACGCGCTCCAGCTGCTTTGGTGCAAGTGAGCGTGCAACCAGGGCAATGCGCAAGGCTCCTGCTGTGTGCGAGGAAGAAGGACCCACCATAATGGGGCCGAGGACCTCAAACGCAGACATAGAAATCATAACTACTCCAAAACTAAACAAACGGTAACGATAAAAGAGCTGCAAAACCATCTGTTTTACAGCTCTTGTGTGGTTTTACTTTTGATACCCACTTATGTTTGGAAGAATACGCGGCAACCGCGCATTCAGCGCGTTATTTGCAAAGCTCCAGAGCGCGCTCAAGGCGTGCAAGGCAAACCTCACGACCAAGAAGCTCCATGGACTCTCCAAGAGGAGGGGAGACCATGTTGCCGCACTCAGCAACACGAATGGACTGGAAGACAACGCGCTTCTTGAGGTCAAGCTGCTCTGGGAGCACCTCAAGGGCAGCGTCAATTGCTGAGGCTTTCCACTCGTCCTCAGATACACCCTCAAGAGCGGTCTTTGCAGCAGCAAGAACAGTTGCGCTCTGAGTAGCGTCTTTGGTAAGGCCCTTCTCAACGCTCTTCTGATCAAAGGTGACGTTTGCTCCCTCATACAGGAAGCGGGACTTCTCAATGACGTCTGGGCTTACGGTGGTGCGAGGACGAAGAATCTCGGAGAGCAGGTCATACCAGTCTGGACGAGTTGCGTAAATCTCTTCTGCGTCAGTAGCACTACCCTGAACAGGCTCAAGACCAGCGCCCACAAGCTCTGGAATTAGAACCGTCTTTGCAAAGGTCTGGTTGTCCATGTTGGCAAGATAGGTTGCATTAATCCAGTTCAGACGCTCTGGGTCAGACTTAGCAGGGTTCTTGGAAACATGATCCAAAGAGAATTGAGATGCCAAAACATCGCGAGGAACAATGGTTGTCTCGCCATCAAGTGACCAGCCGAGAAGGGCCAGGTAGTTGACAAAGGCATCTGCAAGATAGCCCTGGTCACGATACTCCTCAACAGAGGTTGCACCATGGCGCTTGGAGAGCTTCTTGCCGTCAGGACCCAAAATCATGGAGATATGAGCGAAGGTTGGGACAGGTGCGCCCAGAGCTTCGTACACCATAATCTGGCGAGGAGTGTTGGACAGGTGGTCATCGCCACGAATAATGTGGGTGATGCCCATGCCGGCGTCATCAACAACGGTAGCAAAGTTGTAGGTTGGGGTGCCATCGGAGCGGAAGATGATAAAGTCATCAAGCTCGCGAGCGTTAAAGGTTACGTCGCCGTGAACAGCGTCGTGGACAATGACATCGCCGCGATCCAGTGGAACCTTGATGCGGATGGTATAAGGCTCACCTGCATCAATGCGGCGCTGTGCCTCTGCTGGATCAATGTTTCTGCAGGTACGCTGATAGCCCTGGAAGGGGTCGTGGCGCTCCTCAGCGGTCTTCTTGTCTTCAGCAAGCTTCTCTGGTGTGCAGAAGCAAGGGTATGCCTTGCCCTCTGCCAGCAGTTTGTTTGCTGCCTCACGATACAAGTCAAGACGCTCAGTCTGGCTGTAAGGACCACAATCGCCGCCCTTATCGGGACCCTCGTCCCAATCAAGGCCAAGCCACTTCATAGCGCGCAGGATAATCTGAGTATTCTCTTCAGTTGAGCGCGTAGGATCTGTGTCATCAATACGAAGAATAAACTTGCCACCATTTGCGCGAGCAAAAGCCCAGTTATAGATAGCAGTACGCGCACCTCCGATGTGCAGCTTGCCTGTTGGGGATGGCGCAAAACGTACTCTTACCTGCTTCTCTGACAAAACTCCTCCTTGGCAGTTATTTTCTAGCGAGAAAATCTAGTTTGTGCACTCTTTAGTATAACGCTTGAACACAGATGACCGACAACGTTGCCTAGTCTTCAAACATATTGTGGTCTGCAAACTCTGCTTGAACGGTGCGAATCATCAGGTCTACGTCTTCAAGTCCCAGGTGACGTTCCTTCTCGTCTGCTGCAAGGGTATGCCTACGACGTGCCCAGTTCTCAAGTGCGGCAGGGGAAGACTCACGGGGAAGAGACCTAATTTCTGGGTCCAAGCGACGGCAGATGTCGCGGGAATCAATGACAATGATTTTGCCTGCTTTTCTGGCCTCTGCGTAACCGTCAATGTTGAACATGAACCAAGAATCCTCAAAGGCAGCGTTATGCGCCATAAAAGGAATCTTTTTCATAGTTGCCAGCAGAGCTTCTTGGGCTTTTTTATCGTCTCTAAATGATTTCTTGCCCTCAACATCTTTCCAGGTAATCTGGTGAATATCGGCAAGTGGAACGCCTTTTTCTTTGTACATCTCTGGGATGCCAAAGTAAGCGGTATGGGGCTCTACCGGAACAGTATTGCGACCAAGATTCCAGAACTCAAAGCCCACGTTAACAATGTAGCCTAGCTCAGGGAAGCGCGAGGTGGTCTCAATATCAATGCCCAGCACCGTGCCAGAAACGCTCTTCTCGACATACGCAATTTGCAAGTCGTTAAGAAGCGGACCAGCGGTTTTATAGATAGCTTTAGGACGACGACGCTGCATCTTTGCAACGGCGGCCGCAAGATCGTCGTTGGAAAGACCGCGAGAAAGGCCAACGCCGCGATGGTTTCTGAGCCTCTCCACGCCGTAGGTGTCGCACAGCGAGCGCGTTCTATCAGCAAGCTGTTGAATGACAGAAAACTCTACAGGCTCTTGGCCTAGAGGAGCTTCCTTCCAGGCATCAAGCAGCGTTTTAATAGCGTCACAGTTTTTGTTGACCTCGCCGATGATGGACTGATCATCAACAAGAAGTCCAGGTATGACAAACGCATTTGCATGCTCAATAGCTTGATTGATATCCATACACTCTCGCTTTGGTGGGTGAGAATTAGTTCAACATACAAGTATCTACCCTGAAGCGCGTATTCTTTGCGTCATTTTCTAGAAAGTGGACGCCTCACCAAAAATGCGTGCTAGGCTGTTGGGTGCAACACAGTTCTATGAAAGGTTTTACGCATGTCCGATTTAAACGAGTCACTTGCTCTTTCTGAGGAGCTTCTTGCTTTTATTACGCAGAGCCCTTCTATGTTTCATACCACGCAAACCATCAAAGAGTACCTGCTAGAGAATGGTTTTACGTACCTCTCCGAGGGCTCTTCTTGGGACATTCAGCCAGGAGGCTCTTACTTTACCACGCGCAATAATTCTTCAATTGTTGCCTGGAAAGTTGGCGAGAAGTACCGCGAGGTTCAAGCCTCAAACGCTGATGCTCCTTATCATTTCCAGCTTGCCGTTGCCCACGGCGATTCTCCAACTTACAAGGTAAAAGCTCAGCCAGAGCTTACTGGTGAGGGCAACTCACTTCGCCTGAACACCGAGGCATATGGCGGCATGCTTGACCACACCTGGTTTGATCGTCCTTTGGGCATTGCTGGTCGCGTGTTGGTCAAAGTAGGAATTAAGGTAGAGTCCAGGCTGGTCAACATTGAAGACGACGTTGTCATGATTCCAAGCTTGGCTATTCATCTTGAGCATAAAAATGGTCTCTCGCCAGAGTTCAACCGTGCTAAAGATCTGATGCCACTCTTTAGCGCTGGAGAGCTCAACCCTGGCGCCTTTAACGCCCTGGTAGCAGATGCGGCAGGTGTGTCTCAAGAGGACATTCTTTCTCGCGATTTGTTCTTAGTTGATCACACAGGCGGCCGAATTTGGGGCGCTAAGAAGGAGTTTGTTTCCGCTGGTCACTTGGATGACCTTCAGTGTGCCTTTGTAGCACTCAAGGCCTTCCTTGCTTCCTCAAATGAGCAGGACATCTCTGTGTACACCTGCTTTGATAATGAAGAAGTTGGTTCAAACACTAAGCAGGGTGCTAAGTCCACATTCCTTAAAGACACCCTGCAGCGCGTAAACGCTACGCTTGGCTTTACGCAGGAAGATTACTACCGCGCGCTCTCGGCATCTTTGCTGGTAAGCTGCGACAACGCTCATGCAGTACACCCCAATTATCCCGAGAAGCACGATGCGGCCAACAAGCCTTATCTCAACGGTGGCATGGTTATCAAGGAAGCAGCACGTCAGTCGTACTGCACAGATGCGTTTAGCCGCGCCATTGTCGAGGCTATCTGGAAGCAGCAAAACGTTCCTTACCAGGTCTTTGCTAACAGAAGCGACATGCCAGGCGGATCTACTCTAGGCAACCTCTCTAACATTCAGGCCAGCATGCATGCCGTTGACGTGGGCCTTCCACAGCTTGCTATGCACTCCGTGTACGAGACCGCGGGCACCAAAGACACCCTTTTGGGATACCAGGCGCTCAAGGCGTTCTATGACACCTGCGTCTGCATCACTGATGCTGATTCGTTTGAGCTGAGATAGTACCTGGCGAGAAACCCCGTGCACTCGCTATACTTAGACATATCGCATACAACACATCACCTAAAGGAGTTCCATGTCAGAAAAACAGCTTACTGCTCATGATATGGAGCTCCTAACTTGTGCAGGTATTTACGTTGAACCTCAGGCACTGAATGGCCCTGCGTTGGTATTTCCTATCTCAGATGGTGAGGGTGGAGAAATACGTGTCTTGTGGCAGGGCGGCGCCTATGAAAGTGCAACGTACACAGATTCAAGAAAGAACCAGCTGGTATTTCCTTATCTTGAGTTGTATGACTTGTTGTTTGAAGCTGCTTGTTCCGTACACTCAGTCTTAATGTTGGGTGCTGGTGGTTGCTCGTATCCTCGATATTTAGTGGCTCATTATCCAGAGGTTTCTTGTGACGCACTGGAGCTTGATCCTAAAATTGCAGACCTTGCTCGCAGCTATTTCTTTGTGGATGAAGCTATCAGAGAGAGTAATGGTAGGCTTCAAGTACAGGTAGCTAATGGAATTGAATATATAAAGAGCCTAGCTGCCTCTGATAACAAACGCTATGACGCAATCTTAAACGACTGCTTTAGCGGAGAAGTTCCACCTACAGCTATGATGACCAGTGAGTGGATTAGTCTGGTAGCACACTGTCTTACTCCTGGTGGAAGATATCTTACAAATGTAGTTTCTGCACAGTCAGGAGAGGGAGCGCATCAGCTTGAAGAGCTCATAGATGCTGCTCGCACGGTGTTTGAACGGGTAGAGGTTGTGCCTTTGGATCCAGAAGCAGACCCAAGAGAGCCAGATAACCTTATGCTCGTTTGTCAGCGCGCTTAAGTGCGGTGAGCGCAAACGCAAGGCAGCTACTCATCAGCACAATACCAATGCCAAAGAGCACTAAGAAACCGTGGGCCGAGCCATCTACAATTAGGCTCCAAATAATGAGCGCACAGGCAGAGACAAAGCTGCTGACACCTGCAATTCTTGAGTAAATAAGAGTGGAATCTTTTTTACCAAAGACCGCACGTACCAAAAGTGGAGATCCGACTGTTGTAAGGGCATAGGCAATTCCAAAAAGGAAGGTTCCCGCAAGTAAAAGCGGTAATACTGGAAGCTTAATCCCCAACATAAGTAAGCCAACAATACCCGAGAAAATTCCTACAAAACAGGCAAGCTTTACAGAGATATCGCTTAAAGCACCTAGAAGCACTTTTCCAATTGCTTGACCCAGCATAGTTGTTCCAGCAAGAAGGCCTGTGGCAGCGGCAATGGCAGGAGCAGTTTCTGCAAAGGTTGCTGCATAGCTTGGGAAGTACTGAGAGATTTGCTGGTTAAAGGTAATGAGCGCATAAAACGCAGCAACCATATAAAACTCTGGATATTTCATTGCGTCAGCAGCAGAGATATTGGTAGAAGAAGTCTCTGCAACCTCAACGTTTTTCTCGTCAGTAGAGGAGAAGGTAAGAGGGGTAAGGCCAAGGTCTTGGGGTTTCTCGCGCACCACAAAAAGGGTGAAGGGGAGTGTTCCTATTAGCATGACCAGAGCAAAAATCAGATAGCAAGTGCGCCAACCTTCAGGGCCAGAGGAGATAATGGCAGATCCAATGGGGTTAAAAACAGTGCCACCAATACCGGTAAATGCAAAGCAGAGGCCCATAAAAGTGCCAACTCGCTGGTCAAACCAATCGTTAATGAGGGCGGGGACGCACAAGAACATAAGCGCAGGAACGCCAATGCCCAGTCCCACCGCGCAGAGATAGAAATGCCAAATCTCTTGAGCGGCTGACATAGATCCGTATGAGATTGCGCAAATGATAACGCTTGCAGAAAGCACTAGGCGCGTGTCGTGTGTTTTATAGAACTTGCCTATGAATGGCAGAACTACCGTCATGGCAATACAGAGTACCGAGAAGACCGCAGAGAAGGCAACGCGGGGAACGCCAAAATATTGTGAAACTGGTGTGATAAAGATGCCAAAGCACGTAAGGATAATGGCGCACGGCAAAAACATGATGACAATACAAGTTGCAACGATGGCGTATGCATATTTAGTGCCGAGTAAACGATGTAGCACTGAGGCTCCTCTCTTTTGGCCAGAAATAGTGTAGGCGATGTGCTTTAAAAAGGACACATCGCCTACCGAGTCGCACAAAATTTATTTGAGCTAAAACCTTCATGCATGCGTTTTGCTTACGCTTTTGTACGCGTTATTTTACGTGCTTGCGATCTTAGCTGTCGGAGCCTCTGCGGTTCTCGCCCTCAAGAGCGCGGATTGGTCCGATATCCTGAGTAGTCTCAAGAGCACCCAGGTAGTTGCCTTCTTCATCACGAACAGCAAAATAACGGACGTAGAGGAACTTATCTCTTACCTCAAACCAGAACTCAGAGGAATCTCGCTTGCCGCTCTTAAACTCAGTAAGGATACGACGAACAGCCTCTTGGCTCTTTGGTGGATGGCAATCGTACACATCGCGGCCAAGGCAGCTCTTAGGACGAGGGAAGGCACGGGTATCGCCGTGGCTGAAGTAACGTGTCTTGTCATCAGCGTCAACAAAGGTAATGTCAAGCGGAATGGTTGCAAAGACAGCCTCAAGCTGAGGAATGGTGAACTCACCGGTAGAGAGCTTAACCTTGCCATCAGCAGAAATTACTTCCTCTTCTGCCTCAGCGCCCTTCTCGTCCAGAGCGGCAGCAGCTTCCATCTCTTTGAGCTTGTCGTTTGCAAGCTCAAGAGGATCTGCGTGCCATGAAGGAGGATTGACGCCAAACGCGTGGCCAAACTCGTTCTCCTCAGCGGCAATCTGGGTCCACTGGGTGGCGGTTAGGTGCTCAAGAGAAAGCGGAATAAGAACGTTCTCTTCCTTGGAAGCCATAGACTCAGCGCCCTCAATAGCCTCATCCAGATAGTCAGCAACGCCTGCCATAAGGCCTGCATCGTACTGACCAAATGCGGTCTCAAGTAGAGCCTCTGCGCCGTTAACAGCGTTTCTTACCTCGTCATCCTTGCCCCACATAACCTTTGAAGGACCGGTGATATCGTGACGCTCCAGGTGAGGGAAGAGCAGCTCTTCCTTACGCTTGTAGTGTACAAAGACCTCGTCAAAGGCATCCATATCAGCCTTCAGAATTGCTGCAACGCCAGCGCACTCTTCGTTGCTAGAAGACTCAGTAAGTGTACGAGCACGCTTAACATCTGGAGCAACGCGGTCGTGGATAAAGGCAAGAATGCGGTCGTTCTCCTGGCGCATGGTCCAAACAGGGTGACCAGGAGTCTCTTCAACAGCACCTGTTGGTGCGCAAGCGACCTTGCCTTCAAAGAGAGCGGCGTGAACATCACAGAGCTTCAGGACCTTCTCCATAGGAACGCCACCAGCAATAAGCTCCTGCTCAGCGGTAGAGATCTCAGATCCAGAGACATCTTTGAAGTTACGAGCAAAATCCTCGCGAACAGCCTCGATGTCCTCACCGTCGTTGAGGCGCTCGAGGTACTGGGCGATAAGAGCTTTGCGCTCCTCAGGGGTCTGTGCGATAGGCGCGTCTGCTGTCTCTGCGGGTTTCTCGCCAGCTGAAGCCTCTGCCGCTGGCTCCTCATCGCCAAGAATGGTAAAGCCGTGAGAGCGGAAGACTGCTTTGAGCTCCTCAAGGTCTACGCCTTTGTGGTCGCAGCCTTTAGGGATGGTCATAAAACGACCCATGGTCTGAAGACGGCCTGGCTCGGTGATCTCGGCAAAGCCGTTTTCTGCCATGAGGCCTTTAATGACGGGATACTTAGTGCAAATCTCATAAACGGATTTGCTTAAATCAAGAACCTGTGCCATACGGGCTCCTCTCGGATAGGTTAGAAAGTCTACTATGGCTTACTTTATACCCAAAGTGTGGCAGGACTCTCACGTTGCTTTTGTTGTGGTTACAACAAAACAGAAATTATTCTTTAGTTTTAAAAGAGATCAGAATGAGAACCAGTTCTAAAAGTTTTTAAGCATCTAAGACCTCCGACATTGCGTCGGAGAATGAGGCATAGTGCTTGTAATTTTCTGGATGCTCTTTCATGTTTGAGTATTCATTAAGAGCCTCTATAGTTTGAGCATTGGGAATTTCTCGTTTAATTTCAAAAGGAATTCCCTGCTCACGAACAGTCTGACGAAGAAAAATGGTAATAGCAGTAGTAAGATCCATGCCTAAATCTCTGAGAAGCTCCTGAGCGTTCTTTTTGAGCGTTGGATCCAAATTTATATTTGTGCTTACTTTTGCCATGATTACCCGCCTTTCTTGTAGTTTTGTTATACAAGATAAAGACTTCAAAGTCAATAATTATATGCGTGTTATAGGTATAACACGCACATATTGTGGACATGTATTACTAACTTCTGCTTTATTCTGCGCTCTTTAAGGTGAAAGACAGCAGAACCGGGTTGTGATCAGAGTAGGCAAATTGCGTGTCAATGTTTCTAGCAGTTGCAACAACGTTGTCCGAGACAATCCAGCCATCAACTGTGGTGGTGTACGTCTTGTCCTTCTCGTATGGGATGTCATCTCCGCGGCAGGTAGGAACGTTGTTGAGGTTGTCTGGGGCTACAACGCTGAAGCCTTCTGGTAAATCAGAGTCTTTGAGTTCTGCTACCCAGTCAGGTACCTGTTGATCAGATGGATAGAGGGTGAGTGAACCTAAAATTGCATGGTTCCAGTCGCCGCCTGCAATAACGTAATTACCTTTAGCACGCTCTTCGGACATAACTTTGGTTAAAAGCGCAAGCTGCTGAGCACGACTGGTACCACCCTTGTCATAAGCAGACATGTGGCTGTTAATGAGCACCAGCTCATGACCATCGTTGGTAGGGTAGCGTGTAATCATAAAGCAACGGTCTAGGTCAAAGAATTTTGTGGGGAATGACTCGTCAATGGGGTAGGTACGACGAGTTGCGCTTGAAGCAAGTACGTTTGAAAGCGTAAGAATTCCCGAGTTGGAGGTTCCGTGGAACTCCGTAAGTGGATAGGCGAGAAACGCGGTGTGGAAGTTCTGCGCAAAATATGATGCGTAGGATCCAAAGCGGCTCTCTGCTTCAGAAACTTGATTCACATGCCAACTTCTGTCAGATGAAGTATCAATCTCTTGGAAAAGAATAAAGTCAGGAGCTGTACCACCATTCAGAGAAGAAACGGTGTTCAGG
>CAUTOT010000039.1:0-9837 GCA_963539765.1 uncultured Atopobium sp.
CCTCGCAGACCCGAGACTCACGCAAGAATGCGAGAAGTGCTTGAGGCATGGAATTCTTTTGATCATGAAGCCATGATTGATGACCTTATGCAGCATATTGACTACATTGACTTTAGTCAGTGTCCTTCATATAAGCCACCAAAAACACTTGCCGCTCGTCATAAAGAGCTTGCTCCTGCAGAGTTTATTACTGACTAGGATATTCCTGCAGATCAAAGGCTTTGATGGCTTTGCTTAGATGCATTTTAAGAATCCGTCCCGTGAAGGGGCGGATTTTTTATTTGAGTGGATTGATAATCTTATTTAGGACAATTTTGTTGATTTCAGTTTGCTTCACTTATCTGCAAATTGTTTATAACTGTGTCAGATTACCAGCAGTTTTATGACAAGATCACCAGATAAATAGTTAAAAGTCGTGTTTCTTATTAACCTAATAGTTGAATATAAATCTGAGGTGATTGTATGGCTCAGATTTCAAATAACCGCACTCAAATAATTAATAAATTGATGAGAAGGTTTAACCTCTCTAAGCAGCAACTCTTGGCGGTTATTGCTGTGGTTGTTCTAGGTATTGTTTCAGTAGTTGTATTTATTGGGATGATTAGCACTGGAACATCAGAGTCTTTTGACAGATTGCATAATCAAGCAAACTCGACACAGGGAGCGATTGTTGCGGAAAATCCACAGCACTCGCAAGAGGATAAGTCTACAGAGCAGCCAGGAGATGACCATAAGATTAAAGAAGCATCTCCTCAAATGATGGTTCATGTTGATGGAGCCGTTAAATCACCCGGTCTGTATGCACTTCAGATGGTAAATCCACGTGTAAACGACGCAATTCAAATAGCAGGTGGCTTGACTGAAGATGCCAACAGTCAAGGCATTAATCTAGCGTCTCCTGTAGAAGATGGTCAAAAAATTTATATTCCTCGAAAGGGAGAAGAGGCACCGCCAGAGATTTTGCAGCCAGAGCAAAATAAAGCTACAAGCAACAAGCAGACAGATAAGAAAAGTGACAAAAAGACAGTTGTAGATATTAATCGAGCAACCGTAGAAGAATTTACCAAGCTTCATGGCGTTGGAGAAGGATTGGCTAAGCGAATTGTTGCAGATAGACAAAAGAATGGACCCTTTAAGACTACTGAAGATTTGATGCGCGTTTCTGGTATTGGTCAGAAAAAGTTTGATCAGCTTAAGGACAATATTCGTGTCTAAGGTGATAGAACAACCCTCTAGGCCTTTTATTCCGTATAGCCTTTGCGTCTTGCTTTTTGTCTGCTTATGGCTTCAAGTTTTTATTGCAAAAGGTGCAGCGCTCGATACTGTTCTGATTCATATTCTAGGAATCTGTGCGGCGGCTGCTTTAGGATTTTGGTATGTAAAGCATGCGCATACCAGCATTATGAATGTTGGGGTAGTTTTACTCTTACTTGTAGTTATCCTTATCAGGTCTTCCTTTATATACGACAGTCAAATGGCGTCAGTGAATCTTTTAGAGTCAACTTCCGTACATGATTTTGAACTCGTTGTATCAAGAGATTTAGTCTACAAAAATCATGCATGGACTGGTCAGGCGTCTGTTTTTTACCAAGGTGGCTGTATCGGGTCTGTGGGCATACATGCCAAAGAACCATTCTTACGAGAAACGCATCTGTGCTGCGAAGGTAGATTTACTCGGTATAAAGATAAAGAGTTTTCAGACGAACAATTTAAGAGGGGAGTACTTGGTTCAATTCAGGTAACCAAGGTAAATTCCTCAACTTATGAAGAGGGAGTTATTGGAGAAGTTGCTCAATTTAGAGAAAGCTGCATTTCTCAACTTCAACCAGAGGCGAGCTTTGGTCGAGCATTAGCTGCATGTGGCCTTTGTGCCTATAGGCCTAGCTTGTATAGCTTTAACATTCCAAGAATATTTATGCGCTGTGGTCTTATGCACCTTATAGCCATATCTAGTTGCCACATGGTAATTCTCTCTACCTTTATTGATGCTTTGCTTAAAAAGTTGACGTTAAAGCCATTTTTGAGAGGAGTATTGAATTTATTTCTACTCAGTAGTTACGCGCTTTTCTGTGGATTACCTGCGTCTGCAATAAGGGCAATACTTCTTGTTGAACAAAAATACGTTATGCAGTGTGTTGGCAGGAAACAACACACGCTATCTGCTGTTTCTACTCTGGCTCTACTTATGCTCTGTGTTGATCCACAGCTGAGCGTAAACATTGCTTTTACCTTGTCACTAGCTTGTATTTTTGGAATGAATATATATGGCGGTCTTGCTCAGTACTATGCAAAAATTGCCTTTCACGTATCTGGCTATGGAAAAGTACAGAATGTTCTAAGAAAATCGTTTTCTCATGTACGAAACACCATGTGTGCAACAACAGTTGCTCAGCTCTCATGCCTTCCAATTTCCTGCGTGTACTTTGGCCATTTTTCGTTACTTGCGCCTCTTTCAAGCGCGTTAATTACAAGCTTGTTTTCTCTTCTGAGCCTATTTGGAATTGGAGTAATAGTTTTTAGTGGCTTTAACCCAGTTCAAGATATTGCTCTTTTTCTAGTAGATTCTCTTGGTCAGCTTATAGACACCCTTGCTTCTTTTATATCTGAAAGATCTTTTGCAAGCGTGTCGTTAACTGACATGAGTTGGATAGTTTCATTGCTTGTGTTTGTGGCAATGGTAGCGCTTTATTTGTTTTGGCCTAAGGGGAAAAGGTCAGTTTTAGTTGGCATATGTTCAATGGTAGTTATGCTTATTTTGGGTTTAAGCATCTACTGGAGGTTTTTCTCGCCAACAAGGATTTGTGTGATGGATATTGGTCAAGGAGATGCCATATTGCTGAGTGATGGCGCGCACTCCCTGCTTGTAGATACAAGCGTGGGAGATGTAGTTAACGATGCCTTGGAGCGACAACACATTTCATATCTTGATGCAATTTTGCTTACACACCTTGATGAAGACCATGCTGGTGGCGTGAGGTATATGGTTGGTTCGGTAAAGACAGGCCGGGTGTTAGTTGGAGAGGGAATAACAAAACAAGAAAAGCCTGAGTTACAAAAAGCCATTCAGAGGATTTCTGGTAGTGGTTCCTATGAAGTTTTATATGGCGATGAATTTGATGTTGGTCGCTTTCATGTCCGGGTGGTGTGGCCACATAGGGGATATAAAGCTAAAGAAGCTAATAATGCGTCGGTTGAGCTCTATGTGACGTATAACGATGGGCAAAATACCCTGACTACACTTTTAACGGGAGACGCTGAAAGAGATCAAACAAAAGAGACGGTAACATCGGGTGATGTCGGTGATATTGATTTTTTGAAAGTTGGACATCATGGAGCGGCAAAGTCACTCTATCCAGAAACTGCTCGTGCGCTAAAACCTGAGGTAGCGGTTGCAAGTGCTGGAAAGAATAATCGATATGGACATCCTAAACAGGAAGCGGTGGATATTTTAGAGGGTGTTGGTGCAAGATTTTATTGCACAAAAGATTATGGAGACGTCACTGTATTTCCTGGGAAACATGGACCTAGGGTGAACGTGCAACATGCTAAAGTAGATACAGAATTAGAGGAGGAAAAAGATGGCGGAGCAGGCTAAGTTACTAGCTGCATATTTGGCTGTTGGTCCTGATGAGATGAAGCGTGCAAGGGCTATTGATAAGCTTAAAAGCCGTCTTAACCAGAGCTTTATTACCTTTAACCTTGATGAGATTTCTGTAAGCGCTGAGCTGACTCCAGAATCTGTTTTGTCTTCTGCTCAAACACTTCCTATGGGTGATTCTAGGCGAATTGTTGTTATTGACGATGTTGGTAAATTGCCTAAGTCTGTATCAGAAGCTCTTGTTGAGTATCTTAAAAATCCTAATCCAACTACTACACTGATGCTTTCTGCACAGACGCTAGCAAAGACTACAAGGCTTTATAAAGCAGTTGATGCGTTGGGTAAGCTTGCAGTTATTAATTGTGGTGCAATTTCTAGAAAAGAATTGCCCAAATATATAGGGGATCTTGGAAGAAAGTACGGACTACAAATTCCACTAAATGTGGCCAATGAGCTTGTAAGTCGTGTTGGCGATAATACCACCATGCTTGATTCTCAAGTTAAATCTCTAGCAGCTCTGCTAGGCCGTCCTGGTGCAATTGACATTCAATTTGTAGAAACCCATGTTGCACGAGTAGTGGAAGTCAAGCCATGGGATTTTCTCGACAGTTTGTCAGCGAGAAATGCTCCAAAGGCTCTGGAGCTTTACAGTCAGATGGATGAGTCGGGGGCTATTGGCAATCTGTCGCTTATGACTGGACGTGTAAGAGAACTCATTTGTGCTAGGTCTATGGTTAAGCGTGGTACAGAGCGGGAAATTGCCTCAGTTTTAGGTAAGCAGGACTGGCAAGTAAGAAATTATGCACGGTGGGCGCGCCAATTTACTGATGGCGAGCTTGAGCATATTTTGAGTCTCTGTGCAGATGCAGAACGTGGTCTTAAGAGTGGAGAAGATAAAACAACCACAATGACCAAGCTCATCTTTGCTCTATGTGGTGTCTCAAATGTGTAGATTCAAAGAATTAAGGTAAGAAAAAACGGACTCCAAGGAGTCCGTTTTAAAAAGTTAAAAGTAGATAAGAACTACTTAAGGGTGTTAACAAGCTTCTGAACGCCGCTCTTACGCTGAGCAGCCTGATTCTTGTGTACGATGCCCTTAGAAGCAGCCTTGTCAAGAAGACGGGATGCCTTGTTAGCTGCAACCTGTGCGTCCTCAAGCTGGCCTGCCTCAACAGCAGTGCGAACTGCCTTAATAGCAGTCTTAAGCTCGGAGCGGACAGCCTTGTTGCGCTGGCGTGCCTTCTCAGCGGTGAGAATACGCTTCTTCTGAGACTTGATGTTAGCCACGTGCGGTTCCTTTCGGTGTTTACTATGTGAGGCCTCTTCGCTGAGACACGTTTGAGGCAGCTTTAGAAGTATAGCACGAAGGGGGTACTTTACGCTATTATTTTCCTTATGAATACACAGGATACTTCACATATTCGCAACTTCTCTATTGTTGCGCACATCGATCACGGTAAATCTACCATCAGTGACCGTATTTTGGAGCTTACTCATACCGTTGAAGAACGCGATATGGAGTCACAGCTTTTGGACACTATGGACATTGAACGTGAGCGTGGAATTACCATCAAATCAAACGCCGTCCGCGTTATGTACGACGCAGATGATGGAGAACGCTATCAGTTCAACCTGATTGACACTCCAGGCCACGTTGACTTTACCTATGAGGTCTCAAGGTCTTTGGCTGCCTGCGAAGGAGCGGTGCTGGTTGTTGATGCAACGCAAGGTGTGGAGGCTCAAACAGTCTCAAACGCCATGCTTGCCATGAATGCCAACCTGGATATTGTTCCTGCAATCAACAAGATTGATCTTCCGTCTGCTCGTCCAGAAGAGGTTCGTGCAGAAATCGAGGATGTCCTTGCAATCCCAGCTGATGATGCCGTATGCGTTTCCGGCAAGACTGGCGAGGGTGTCCATGAGCTTCTTGAGGCTTTGGTGTACTTGGTTTCTCCTCCAAAGGGAGACCCCACGGCACCTCTTAAGGCGCTTATTCTTGACTCGTACTTTGACCAGTTCAGAGGTGTTGTAGCTACAGTACGTGTTTTTGACGGCTCAATCAAAGCGGGCGATCAGCTGCTTATGATGCAGAGCTCTACGCCTTTTCTTGTTGAGGAAGTTGGCGCCAAGAGGCCTCTTGAGATGGCTGTTGACCAGCTTTCTGTTGGTGAGGTTGGCTATGTGGTAACTGGTCTCAAGGATCCTGAAGCTGTTCGTGTTGGAGACACGCTTACCTATAAGCAAAATCCATGCGCAGAGCCACTGCCGGGTTACCGCGAGGCAAAACCGATGGTATTTACCGGTCTTTTCCCCGTAGATAACAAGCAGTACGAGAACCTCCGCGATGCACTTGATAAGCTGCACGTTAACGATCCTTCACTCACGTGGTCACCAGAGACTTCTGTGGCTTTGGGATTTGGCTTCAGAGTAGGATTTTTGGGCCTTCTCCACATGGAAGTTGTTAAAGAACGTCTTGAGCGTGAGTTTGATCTTGACTTGATCGCTACCAGTCCATCTGTTGACTATCACGTCTATAAGACCGATGGAACTATGATTGAGATTACCAGTCCTCAAGATCTTCCAGAGGTCACCAAGATTGACCGCATTGATGAGCCGTACCTCAAGGCAAAAATTATTGTGCCTCCCGAGTTTGTTGGCACGGTTATGCAGCTTGTTGTTGATCATCGTGGCGTATCTGAGGACATGGTGTATCTGTCTGATAAGTCCGTTGAGATGATCTTTAGTATTCCTCTGGCTGAGCTTATCTTGGACTTCTTTGATCAGCTTAAGAGTAGAACTAAAGGCTATGCCTCACTTGACTATGAGTTTGATTCATATCGCACTTCTGACCTGGTTAAGCTTGATATTTTGCTTGCTGGAGACGTTGTTGATGCGCTCTCGTTTATTGTTCACAAGGACAAAGCATACGATCTTGCGCGTGGCCTTTGTGACAGGCTTAAAGGCATCATTCCACAGCAGCTCTTTGAGGTTCCTATTCAGGGTGCAATTGGCAATAAAATCATTTCTCGCTCTACCGTTCGTGCACGTAGAAAGGACGTCTTAGCTAAGTGCTACGGCGGTGACATTTCCAGAAAGCGCAAGCTGCTTGAAAAGCAAAAAGAGGGCAAGAAGCGCATGAAGCAGATTGGCTCAGTCGAAGTACCTCAAGAGGCGTTCTTGGCTGTTCTCAAGGTTGATGACGAGTAGAAGGTATCTGTGGAATCGCTTCAAACTATTATTGCAACCTGCGCCCCTGAAGCTGGTCTTTCTTCTCGCATTATTCCTTTTGCGTCAGGTACTTCACTTAAGGAGCGCCTGTCTGCAAATCCCGTGCTTATGGCCCCTATGGCCGGTGTCAGCGATGGCGTGTATCGCACTATGGCTCGAGCTGGCGGAGCAGGTCTTGCGTATTCAGAAATGGTTTCTGTTGCAGGAATTCATTTTGGTGGCGAGAAAACCTGGGAGCTTGTAGAGCCTCTTGCAACAGAGCCTGATATTGCTGTTCAACTCTTTGGTTCAAAGCCAGATCAGTTTAAAGAAGCAGCAGCTCAGATTAGTGAGCGTTTAGGAGATAAGCTGGCTCTTATCGATATCAATATGGCCTGTCCTGTTCCTAAGGTTGTGAAAAAAGGGGAGGGTTCAGCTCTTCTGGACACACCAGAGCTTGCTGCAGATTTGGTTAAGGCTTGTCTGTCTGAGGTTAACGTACCTGTTACTGTCAAGATTAGGCGTGGTAGACGTCAGGATGAGGAAGTGGCACCTGAGTTTGCTCGCGCCATGGAGGCTGCTGGAGCATCTGCCGTTGCTATTCACGGTCGCTTTGCTACCCAGATGTATCGTGGTCAGGCAGAGTGGGAGACGGTTAATAGGGTTTGCGACGCCGTTTCTATTCCGGTCATAGGCTCTGGCGACATGCTTACTGCTGAAGCAGCAGCTCATGCTCTTACCGAGACGGGTGTGACAGCTGTAATGATTGCTCGCGGAACGTATGGAAATCCGTGGATTTTTAAAAACACTCAAGCTTTAGTTGAGGGTCAACCTGTACTTGTTCCAACCCTTGACCAAATGCTTACATCTTTTATGATGCATGTAAGGTTACTTGATGCTGCTCACATTCATATTGCTCGCGCTAGAAGCCTTTCTACCTGGTATTTCAGAGGTATTCCAAACGCGGCCTATTGGCGTGGAAAGTCAGTAAAGTGCGTTACGGCCCAGGATTTCATTGATCTTGCTCTAGAGATTAAAGAAACCGTCAAGCAGCTTGAGGGTGAGCAAGAATCTTCTGAGCACAATCCATCTATAAGCTAGTGGTCTGTTGTGGATTCTTGGCAGTCTAAATACAATCAAACGGCCACTCCTGCACTTTACTTGCATATCCCGTTTTGTGCACAAAAATGCTTCTATTGCGATTTTTCTTCTTGGTCCACAAGACAAGACGATAATCGCATGAAAAATTACGTTAATGCACTAAAACATCAGCTAGATGAAGCCGCTCAATTTGGGCTGTTAGCAGCTACTAAAACGGTTTATATGGGAGGCGGAACTCCCAGCTTGCTTGGGCAAGATGCGGCAGATTTGGCGCAGAACGTCTCAGCTCTTACGCAGCCTAGTGAGTTCAGCATGGAAGCAAATCCAGACTCACTTTCTGACGATCTTCTCGCCAATCTCTTTAAAGGTGGAGTACAAAGTTTTAACGATAACGAGCTTAAGAGGCTTGGCAGAATTCACTCGGCAGACCTCGCGTATGACAGGGTGTTAGCCGCAAAAGAGCGTGATTACGACGTGTCTGTTGACCTCATGTGTGCTATTCCTGAGCAAACAGAGATTTCCTGGGAGGATTCGCTCTCAAGGTTTATCTCGCTTGGAGTGGATCATGTGAGCGTTTATCCACTTACTATTGAAGACGGTACGGCGTTGGCTAAACAAACCCAAGATAAAGACACTCCTTGGAACGCCTATGACGTACAGGCAGATCGAATGCAAGCTGCTTCAAAGACGCTTCAAGCAGCAGGATTTGTTCGCTATGAGGTAGCAAGTTACGCCCGAAATCAGAAGAGCTGCAAGCACAATAAGATGTACTGGACGGGAGAATCGTACCTTGGCCTTGGTACCAGCGCTGCAAGCATGCTCACCGCACCTGAGTATGACATGCTTGCAGAGCAGAACGCCTCTTTACCTGCGCGTCCACAAGAAGCTGCTCGCGCACGGCTGGTGGTCCTTGATTCTCCAAGAAAAATTGCTGAAGGTACATCGCTCTTCTCGACAGAGTTTGATGTTGAATTTTTGACTCATAGAGAAGCTGTGGCAGAAGATTTGATGCTGCACGCTCGCCTTATGGAACCAATTTCGCCTGCGCTTTTGGTTGAGTCTGAGCTGGTATTTGGCGCGTCGCGTCTACAAGACGTGCTTGATTCGTGCGTTCATGACGGATTGTTGGACTGCGTTTATGCAGATGTTTTAAATGGCGCAAAAACCTATAGGCCTACCGAGAAGGGCTGGCTGCTTGGAAACGAGCTCTATGGACGTCTTTGGGATTTACGTCTGTAGTGTGTTTGTGCTGCATTAACTTCAAAACAAGTGGGTACACTTTCAAACGTTCTCATGATGCAGATTTAGGTATGGGTTGAATCGGAGAGATTTCATGGCTGCTATGAACGAAAAGGACTACTACGCCATCCTTGGTGTTTCTGAGTCCGCGACAGCTGAAGAAATTAGAAAAGCTTTTCAAACTAAAGCTCGCAAGCTTCATCCAGACGTCAACAAAGAGCCTGATGCTGAAGAGCGTTTTAAAGAGGTTTCTGAGGCATATGCCGTTCTATCAGATGCCGAGAAACGCCGTCGTTATGACGCAATGAGAAGCGGCTCTTTCTATGGCGGCGGCTATGGTCCTTCTGGTTATCCAGGTGGATCTACGTATGGAGGTTCTCCTTTTGAGGGAGGATTCCCGTTTGGCGATATTAACTTTAATAATTGGACTACTGGATCTCAAAAGCGCTCTCGCGCATATAAGCCTCAGACAGGTGCAGATATTGTCTACGACTTAACACTGAATGACACTGACGCTAAAAATGGTGTTAAGAAAGGCATAACGTACCAGCGTTTTGTAACCTGTGATGCTTGTGCTGGTAAGGGTTCTCAGTATAAGACTGAGGCAACCATCTGTCCTACCTGTCATGGAACGGGACACATTGATATTGATCTTTCTTCCATTTTTGGAGTTGGAAAGTTCAGAGTTGATT
>CAUTOT010000040.1:0-9790 GCA_963539765.1 uncultured Atopobium sp.
AATAGAGCACTCGCGACGCTTATGGCCAAGCACCCCGTACGCCTGGCGCATGAGCTTGGTTATGACCTTCTGCGCGAAGGACTCCACGATAAGTGGATTCACGAGATGGTGTTTGGCCAGGGCGATATGACGCTTCAGTCTCACCGCGGTTCATACAAGACGACCTGCGTTGAGGTGGCTCTGTGGTTGATACTGCTCACACGCCCGGACTTGACGGTCGGTTTTCAGCGCAAAGGCGAGAATGACGTCGCAGAAGTACTTGCGGCAGTCCGTCGCATGGTCGAGCATCCGCTCACCCAAGAGATTGCGCAGAGCATCTACGGCCAACCACTGAAGCTGACCACGGCAAGCTCTACAGCAATCTCGACGAGTCTCGCGTGTAACGTCTCAGGCTCACCGCAACTGACGGGCATCGGTATTGGTGGCTCGCTCACCGGTAAGCACTGGGACATCATCTTCACGGACGACATCGTCACACTTCGCGATCGCGTTAGCCGCGCCGAGCGTGAACGCACGAAGCAGATTTACCGAGAGCTGCAAAACGTCAAGAACCGTGGTGGACGCATCATCAACACGGGAACACCGTGGCACAAAGACGACGCGTTCACCATCATGCCACCCGCCGAGAAGTGGCCATGGGACACGACAGGGCTCGTGAGTGTGGACGCTGCCACAGAGCTGAAGGCGTCAATGACGCACTCACTCTTTGCGGCTAACTACGAACTGCGCCACGTGTCAGAGGAGGGCGTGGTCTTCGAGGGCGATTGTAAGACCTTCAAAGACGAGAGCTTTCTTTACGACGGCATCATGCATGTGGATGCGGCCTATGGTGGTGCAGACGGTACGGCCATTACATGCATCAAGTGGGTGGGCGATGAAGCATACGTCCACGGTGAGCTTTACCGCGAGACGCACGTCGATAAGTGCATGGCGCGCATCCTAGAGCTGCACCGTGAGCTGAGACTTGGCACAGTCTACATGGAGAAGAACGCGGATAAAGGTTACGTGGCCGACAAGCTTGACGGCTATGGACTACCCGTCCACACGTATTCAGAGACCGCTAATAAGTTCATCAAGATTGCGACGTATGGCCGCGGAACATGGTCCAAGCTGTCCAGGCTTGAAAGTGTCCGCGAAGCCAGCGTCGATTATTGGAATGAGGTCATGGACTTCACTGAGGGAGCAGAGCACGATGACGCGCCTGACTCGCTCTCATGCGCTATTCGCTTGCACGACAATGCGCCGACCATTCGACTATTTAGAGGAGGTATTTAGTAAGCGCTGACGTTAAGGGAGTAAACGCTTCAACGTTTGAATCAAGGGGCGGCTATCGTCTGCCGAAAGATACGCAGATGACCGCTGAGCTTCTCGCAAAACTTATTACAGATTATCGCTCGAAGCAGGTTAACCGTTTGGCCAACCTTCGCAAAGCATATGAGGGCGACCACGACATCCTGCATCAAAAAGAGAAGGCGGCATACAAGCCAGACAATAGGCTTGTGGCCAACTTTGCTAAGCAAATTGTTGACTCCATGGTCGGCTATTTCTTGGGTGTTCCAATCCGCACGACAGCAGACGATGAAGCATTTGCGGAGTATTTGGATGTGTGGAGCGCGGTCAACGACTCCGATGACCTTGACGCAGAGCTCTCTAAGCTTGCGGACATCTATGGCGTTGGTTATGAGCTTATGTGGCGAGACGAGGAAGCCTTCGCGCGCTCTTGCTCTGTGACACCGCTGAACTGCTTTGTTGTCCGCGATGACACGGTAGAAAACGACATCATCTACGCTGTTCGCTTCTGGCTTGACGATAACCTTTTCGACAATAAGACCGACACACTCCGCGGCACGCTCTACGACTCAATGTTCGAGACGCCGTTTGTAATGGACGGCTCGAAGGTCATCTTCGGCGAGCCTGTCATCCACGGCTTTGACGATGTGCCTGTGGTTGAGTATGTAGACAATGAGGAGCGCCTCGGACTCTTTGAAGGCGTTATGTCGCTCATTAACGCATACAACAAAGCCATTTCCGAGAAGGCCAACGATGTCGAGTACTACGCAGACGCTTATCTGAAGATTCTAGGCGCACGCCTGGACGAGAAAACGCTGCAGAACTTGAGAGATTCGCGCATCATCAACCTGGACTCTAGGGACGCGGCAAACGTCACCGTTGAGTTTCTGTCTAAGCCTGACGCAGACGGCACGCAGGAGAACTTTATTGATCGTGTGGAGCGTCTTATCTTCGTTTTGTCCATGGTGTCAGACCTCTCAAGCGAGAAGTTCGATACCAGTTCCGGTATTGCTATCAAGTACCGCCTTCAAGCCATGAGCGATATTGCCGTAGTCAAGCAGAGGAAGTTCCGCCGTTCGCTATCCAGACGTTGGAAGCTGCTTTGTAACTACGCAGGAAATACGCGCCTGGACGCTAAGGCATGGACTACGGTACGCGCGACATTCACGCGTAACCTACCATCGAATCTGCTTGAAGAGTCTCAGATTGCTGGCAACCTCTCCGGTATTACCTCAGAAGAGACGCAGCTCTCAGTTCTGTCGTGTGTTGATTCGCCACAGGCTGAGATGCAGCGCATGGCCGATGAACGCGCTGAGCAAGCCGCACAGATGGTTCCAGACCGTACTGACGGGGGGGCGAGTGACGGAGGTCTAAAGTCGCTTAACGGAGCGCAGACACAATCACTTCTCTCTGTTATTGCGCAGTACGCCGCGGGGAGCCTGTCAGAAGCTCAGGCGATAAGCGTCATTAGTGCGTCTATTGGAGTAGATCATGACAAGGCACGCTCGATTCTTCTGGGCGATGCTATGACAGAAGTTATTAAGTAAGGAGCAACATGGACTCGTATTGGCACAAGCGCCAAACACTCGCCGACGCAGCGATGGAGAAAGACGAACGCGCTCTGTCTGTACGCGTCCATAACGTCTACGAGAGCGAGCTTCGCCGTTTGAACCGCGAGATTGCGGAGTACTATCAGCGCTACGGCGAGAATGGAGTACTTGAGTATCGCCGTCTCATGGAGACAATGGACCCTAAAGACCGCGAGCTTCTTATTCGCGACTGTGACGAGTTTTTGCGCCAGCATCCAGATATGCAGTCCATTGTGGATGTGCGTAAGAGTATCTACCAACTGAACAGGCTCGAAGGCTTGCAGGCGTCTGCACGCTTGCACCTCTACCAAGCCACAGGAGACGTAGTTCAGCGTATCGACAACCACATCATGCGTCAGTCCTTGCGCGGTGCAAACACAGCGGCTGAAGCGATGGGATTTGGTCGGTCGTTCTACAGTATGGACTCTGACGCGGTTCGCCGATTCGTCGATACGGTGTGGACGGGTAACACATCATACTCTCAGCGCATCTGGGACAACACGGAGACTCTCGCGTCTTATGTGGCGCAGGACATGTCGAAGGCACTCGCCCGCGGTGATTCGTATCAGCGTATCGCGAAGGCTCTCGAGAAGCGCTTTGTGGACGTTCCGCAGTCATCGCTTATGCGCCTGGTCTACACCGAGGGAACATACGTCTCACGCATGGCGCAGGTTGAGGAGTTGAAGCGTGAAGGCTTTGATTCTTACACTATTGAGGTAGTGCATGACGAGCGCGCCTGTGAAGAGTGCGAAGGCGTGAATGGATCTACGTTTAGATTCGAGGATATGCAGGTGGGCGTGAACTTCCCGCCACTCCATCCATATTGCAGGTGCCAGATTGCGCCGGCTGTGGATGATTGGGACGCATGGCAACAGAAGCAGGAGGAGCTTGGCCAAAAGCAGGCGGAGAAAACACTCGAGAGAATTTCGGGTGCTAGAGGAGCGGTCAGCGGTGCTTTATACAGTGATGAAGAAGGCAATTTTGATCGTATGGAGCAGCATGCAATTAGATATTACGATGCCGTTCGTAGTAGGGATAGAACTGAAGAAATAACGAAAGTAACTAATAATTCAGGTGTTAGTAGGGATGTAGTTGAAGACGCATATCAACATATCTTCTATGACTTGCATCTGGACCACAGAAATAATCTAACGCGGTTTGCCCCTGATTATGATATGGCGGTATCTTGGCAACGTTTGAGCAATAATGACAATATCCAAGAAATGGATATCGTAATGTTGTATCATGAAGCAACAGAGAAACATTTAATGGATAATGGAATGCCATATTTGGAAGCTCACCGTATGACTGAAGAAGAATTCGGGTATGATTACGCGAGTATGGTTAAAGAACTCAGGAATCGTAAGAAAGGAGGTAGTCAATAATGCTGGAATATGAACTTCTTGGAATAGTTGATGGTGTTGCAACCTATCAATATTATCCAGATGGAGACCGAGAGAATCCCGGCATGGTTCGTTTTGATTCTAATTTTAAGATGATTGATTACACTCCGTCTAAAGAAGATCCAGGCGCATACTACGCGTCAAAACTTTTTCATTGGTTTGAGCGCCAGAATGAATTTGATGACTCAGGCTTTATTGCTTGGGGTTAACCTTCACCAACTAACTAGCTTTCACGAGCCACCTTCGGGTGGCTTTTTTATTACCTCGCCAAGGAGGTGAGAATATGGCGCGAGTAGTGATCTACATGGCCGAGTGGTGCAGCATCTGCCGCGGAACTATCAAGCGTATAGTGCCAGCTTTATCCGAAGAGGATATTGAGTACGAGATTATCGACGTTGACTGCTCACCGAGGTCCAAGGACGCGAAGAGCATCACTCACCTTCCCACGGTGTGCGTTGTGGATGCAGGGGAGCGCGAGCTCATGCGTTGTCGTGGATGTCCCACGGACGAGGTATTGGAAAAGATGATTGAACTGTGTATTGAGAGCGACTAGACGGTCGCTTTTTTAATGCATCGACCAAGCTTTGATGTCGCTAAAAGCTAAGGAGAAAAGGCACGCCGACGCGCCTTGGAGCGCCGGGGATTAGGAGAAAAACAATGGGTGCAGAAACTAACGCAGTAACAACCGCAGAGACTACAGAGGAGACTAAGCAAGCTCAGGCTCCTGTAGTGGATGGCGAGGGTGCTAACAAGGGCGCAGCAGCCACCACACAGGTAGAGCCTAAGCAAGACAACAAGCAGCAGCCAAAGTACACGGACGCTGATGTTGACGAGATTGTCTCCAAGCGTCTCGCGAAGTGGGAAAAGCAGCAAGCCGCAAAGGTTGAGGAAGCTGCAAAGCTGGCCGAGATGAACGCTCAGCAAAAAGCAGAGTACGAACGTGACAAAGTCCAGAAGGAGCTTGACGAGTACAAGCGTCGCGACACAGTAAACGCGATGGTGGCTGAGTCTCGTCGTCAACTCTCTGAGCAAGGTATCACGGTCAGCGATGACATTCTCGCGCGTTTGGTGGGTGAGACTGCAGAAGAGACCAAGGCGTCCGTTGACGCTTTCTCAACGGCTTTCACGGCGGCCGTCGAAGATGCCGTGAAGAAACAGCTCGCGGGCAAAGCTCCTGCGGCGGGTGTAACAACTAAGGCAATGACCAAAGATGAGATTTTGGCCATCAAAGACCCAATCGCTCGCCAGGCAGCTATCCGCGACAACATCGGATTATTTATGTAATAACACTAAGAAAGGTGGCACATTATGCCAGCAGAAACAGGACTTACCGTAAAGACCGACATCGCTCCTGAGATTTCCATTGACTACGTCAACCGATTCTCCCAGGGCATCCAGGAGCTTCAGAAGGCTCTCGGTATTACCAACCTTATCCCAGTACCACAGGGCGGCACCATCAAGACCTACAAGTTTGTGAAGGACGTTAAGAGTGGCGTCGTCGCCGAGGGCGACACCATTCCAGCATCCAACATCAAGCGCCAGCTTGACCAGACCATCGAGCTTCCTCTTAACAAGTACCGTCGCGTAACCTCCGCAGAAGCTATCCAGCTTCGTGGACGCGATCGTGCTATCAATGAAGCCGACGCTCAGCTTATTGGCACCATCCAGAACGGCATCAGAAGTGACCTGGTTGCAAGCGTCTCCGCCACTACTGCAGCAGCTAAGAATGGCAAGACTCTTCAGGCCGCTATGGCCAACCTCTGGGCTTCTCTTACTGCTAAGTTCGAGGGTTACGACGGATTCGACACTGACGCAGCTAATCCATTCGTCTTCTTTGTTAACCCTCTGGATGTTGCTGACTACCTCGGTACCGCAACCGTAACCACCCAGAACGCTGCAGGTATCACCTACCTCAAGGACTTCCTTGGCCTGGGTACTGCAATCACTTCTTCCAAGGTTAGAGCAGGCTCCATCTTTGGTACCGCAGCTATGAACCTCAACCTGGCATATATCCCAGCAAACGGTTCCGACCTTGCTTCCACCTTCGGCCTGACCTCTGACGCTACCGGATTCGTTGGTATCACCCACAACATCAACACCAATAACGCAACCTGCGACACTTTGGTCATGTCTGGCGTCAAAATCTTCCCAGAGATCACTGACGGCGTTATCAAGGCAGAGATTAAGGCAACCGCCTAATCCACGCGTAAGGAGGTGAGCGTATGAGCGTATTAGATCGTGTTAAGACACGACTCGAAGCGGTCGAGGATAAGCCGAGCGATAAGTGGCTCGAAGAGGTCACGCATACGCTCACAGACCGCATCTGTTTGCGCGTTGGTGTATCCACGCTACCCACCACAGCTGAGTCCCTTGTGGTCGATGCGACCATTAAGGCAGTGAACCGCAGATTCGACGAAGGCATCACACAGGAAGCTGAGGGACAGGGCGGAACCTTGTCCCTTCAGTTTGTGGATGACTTGCTCGCAGAATATGCCGCGGAGCTTTCTGCCTTGGCGGAGATTGCTAGGGCGGACAGTACCGCCGCTCTGCAGTTCCCAAAGGTGAGGTTCGTATGATGTGGCGGATGTGCGAGTTGATTGAGCTCGCAGACACCGATGCGCGCGACAAGCTAGGCAACAGGGTACTCTCTCGCCGGGTGCTAACAACCACCCGCGCGAGGGTGTGTCCTGCATCCCTTGTAGAGACGGTAAACGAAGGCAACGATTACGCGGCGTGTGACTTGACGCTTATCACGACAGTTCCCGCCGAGCTTGCTCTTCGCGCGTCGCTTGTTCGCTTTCCCGTGATTGATGCAGGAGACGTCTATGAGGTCATCCACGTGAGTGACTTCGGACGCCGCCGTGTTCTATCACTGAAGAAGCTAAAGGGTGATGCGTATGCCTAGTGTTCGCCTGGAGTTTGACGACGGCGGACTTGGCGATGCACTGAAAGAGCTTGCGAACATTAAGCCTGAGATTGTTATGAAGCGCACCGTGAACGAGATAGCCGAAGACCTACGCGCAATCACACCTAGAGACACAGGCGAGTTGATTGGATCTATTCGTCAAAGTGTCAAAGGTGGCGAGGGTGAGGTTGGCTATACAGGTGAGTACGCGCCGCATGTTGAGTATGGCCATCGCCAAAACGTTGGTCAGTACGTTCCGAAGCTTGGCAAGCGCTTAAAGGCTCCCTTTGTGGAAGGCCAGCACTTCTTTGCTACGGAGATAAAAGCGGCGCGCGCTGTTCTGAAGAAGCGGTGCGGTGAGTATCTAAGGAGTAAAGGCTTATGAGACAAGCACTAAGGCGACTCCCGCTTGATGACTTTGTCGCAGCGGTTGTGGCACGTGTCAAAGAAGGCACGGGCGTTAAGTGTGTGACCGACGCGAATAAAGAACCCTCTCCTCTTTATTCCGTCGGCGCACTCTCAGTTCGTCCGGACAAAACAAAAACGATGTGGCTGGATGTTTACACCATTGAGCTTCACGCGATCTCTAAACCGTCCAAGACGCGCGAGGAGATATTCAAGATGGTGACGGCTCTAGAAGAAGCCATGAGCCAGCCAATTAGTTTGGATTGTCCGTTTCAGGTCATCCGTCAAACGGATAACGGTCTAAACACAATTAAGAGAGACGAGACAGGAGAATGGCACGCGGTTGTGCCGTTTGAGGTGGTCGTCTCTTACGGTCTAATTATTAAGTAGAAAGGGTCATTACTATGCCAGATACAACTGCATTTGACAGTGGTGCATATTGTGACGTCTCCGCCGGTGGCGTTAACGCTGTAAACGGCGCAGAGGTCTTGCTTGGCGTATTTAGCGCCGATGGATCTAAACTCCTCGCAATCGCTGGCGAGAAGTCTCACAAGGTATCGCTTTCCGCTGACACCACGAGCGTTTCCACAAAGTCTTCTCGCGGTGCTTGGAAGGTTAACCGCGCATCCACCCGTTCCTTCGAGGTTTCCGTTGATACGGTGGCCGTCAAGGACGCTGAGAGCGATAAACTGTTCCGCCAGGCACTTGCCGACGGCACCATTCTGTGTGTCAAGGAGTTCCTGGACAATACCGACTTCACACCAATCGGCGGCGGTGCGGTCATCGTTACTAAGTACGAAGCCGACTCGCCAACCGATGACGTACGCACCGCGTCTGTATCTCTCACAGGTACAGGCAAGTGGACGTGGTTCGATATTGACGCAGCCGCCAAGGCTAAGGCAATCACCAAGCCAACAGGACGATAAGCGTCCACAAACACAACTCACGGGGTAGCTTCGGCTGCCCCTTTTTTATTAGTTAAGGAGTAGAAAATGGCAGATTTTACCTTCGAGGTTGACGGTACTACATACGAACTTCTCTACGCGGAGAAGCGTGTTGAGATGGCCGAGAGTGCGATTGGTAACAAGAGCATTATTAGCGTGTTCACCGCTCAGCCAACCCTGTGCGAGACTAAGACCATCTTCGCGTATGGCATCCGTGAGAGTGGCCAAAGCGCATGGGTTAATCCAACACAGGCCATTAAGCTCGCTGGAAAGTACCTGCAGGAGCACGGTTACGCTCAGATGATTGAAGCTGTAAGCGACGCACTCATGAAGGACTGCGGTTTTTTATTCCGTTAGATCTCGCGAGCCCGCGCTGGGTCAGACCATCCACAAACACACAACAAGCCGACCAACCACAAGAGACACCGCAGAAGCCTCTGACAGGCTATGAGCGTGACGCTTTGTGGGCGTGGGCGGCTGTTCGCTTTGGATGGACGCCGGACGAGTTTGACAGGCTCACAGGGTCTCAGATTGTTCTTCTTCAAGTGGCTGAGCATGATCGTGTTGCGCATGAGCAGATGCTGCTCAACGAAGCAATAGCCAACGCTCTTGCTAATGGTTACAAGAAGAAGGGCGAAGAGCCTGAGCTTCTGTGGGTTGAAGCAAACAAGCCGGACAGAAAGACCATGAGCGCAAAAGAAGCGCGCGACAAAATGGCCGCGCTTGAGAAGGCTCTATCGAATCAACAGAAATAAATATGAGAGGAGGTATATATGGCAAGTGACTATACACTCTCCGCGAAGTTAACCGTCAACGCCGACGGCTTTATTGATGGCGTAAATAAGGCGCAGTCTTCGCTCAGTCAGATTCAGAATAAGGCGCAAGAAGTCTCGCGCTCTATGGATCACAGCATGGGCGACGCATCCGGCAGTGTGCAGTCTTCCTTTTCCGAGCTTAGGTCGCGCGCCCAGAACATCTTTAACAACATTGCGAGCAGCGCAAGAAACGGACTGACCAACGCATGGAACGCGGTGCGCACTAACACACAACAAATCACAAGCTCGCTGATTGGCGTAGGTCAGGCGGGAATTGCTGCGGTTGCTGGTATGGCCATTCAGGGCGGCATCGACCGAGCGTTGAACATCGACAACGCACGAAAGAAGCTCGCTGGCTTTGGCCATGACGCCCAGGACATCGAATCCATTATGGACTCGGCAACTCAGTCAGTCCGTGGCACGGCGTTTGGCTTGGGTG
>CAUTOT010000041.1:0-9782 GCA_963539765.1 uncultured Atopobium sp.
TGGTAGATCACGGATTTAGACTTCCTTCTGCACTTGATAACAGGCCGCTCAGATTTGACGAATTTGAGGGACGCATCCCGCAGTTCATTTACGTTTCCGCAACTCCTGGAGACTATGAAGAGACGGTTGCTCAGCAACAGGTGCAGCAAATCATTCGTCCAACAGGCCTCCTAGATCCAAAGATTGATGTCAGACCAGTAAGAGGTCAGATTGATGACCTTATCTCAGAGGTCAAAGAGCGTGTGGCAAAAAAGGAGCGCGTTCTTGTTACCACGCTTACTAAACGAATGGCAGAAGATCTTACAGATCACCTGTTAGACGAGGGTATCAAAGTCAACTACATGCACTCAGATACAGCTACACTTGACCGTGTAGAAATCATTAGAGATTTGCGTCAGGGAAAAATTGACGTGCTTGTTGGAATCAACCTTTTGCGAGAAGGACTTGATATTCCAGAGGTTTCTCTCGTAGCTATTCTTGATGCTGATAAAGAGGGTTTCTTAAGAAACAGAAGGTCTCTTATTCAGACTATGGGTAGAGCCGCAAGAAACGCTTCCGGCCAGGTCATTATGTACGCTGATAAAATCACTGATTCTATGCGCATTGCCATTGATGAAACAAAAAGGCGTCGAGAAATTCAGGAAGCGTTTAACAAAGAGCACGGTATTGTGCCTAAAACCGTTAAGAAATCTATTACAGATATTGCAGGTTTTATTGCCGAGGCATCAGAGAACATTGATAAACGCAAGCGCAAAAATGGAGAGTTCTACACCGCCTCAGATGATGAAGACTCTTTAGAAGAGCAGCAAGAATCAATTCTTGAAATGCCTGCAGAGTTGCTTGCTGAAGAGCTACAAAATCTTCCTCGTACAGAGGTCGAAGCAATGCTTTCTGGTATGGAAGCAGAGATGGCAGAAGCATCTGCATCTATGGATTATGAGCATGCAGCAGAACTCAGAGATCAGATTGTTGCCATTAGAAGCCAGCTTGAAGGTACTACCTCAGATGATGTTATCAAGAGGCTTAAAACTGGTGCGAGAAAAGGCAGCGCTCACGCAACTCGCAGACGTTATAGAGGCAAGCACTAAGCGTTGTTGTAGTGCTCTACTACCAGCTCAGCCATTCTAATGCCATCAGCTGCGGCGCTCATAATGCCGCCCGCATAGCCAGCGCCTTCACCTACAGGCCATATTCCTGGTGTGTTAATGCTCTGTCCTGTTTCATCGCGGGTAATTCTTACGGGAGAGCTTGACCGTGTTTCAACACCCGTAAGCACAGCGTCGGGATGCGCAAAGCCATGAAGCTTTTTATCCATGACCGGAAGGGCTTCTCGCAAGGTTTGTAAGACGTAGGGTGGAAGACAGTCTTCAAGCGAGGTCCAGGTAACACCACGTGGGTAGGTTGGTTTTACCGAACGAGGCCCAGTAGAAGCTTTCTTGTTTAAGAAGTCGCCTACAAGCTGAGCGGGAGCAACATAAGCTCCGCCGCCTGCTTTATAGGCCGCTTGTTCGCAGCTGCGTTGCAGTTCAATTCCAGCAAGTACGTCATCTCCTGGAAGATCGTCTGGATAGACGTTAGCCAAGAGACCAGAGTTGGCGTTTTGCCCTGCACGGTCAGACAGGCTCATGCCATTTGTGACTACGCCGCCCTTCTCGCTAGCTGCAGAAACAACATAGCCACCAGGACACATACAGAACGAGAAGGCACTTCTACCAGAGGGAAGGTGAACAGAAAGCTTGTAGGGTGCCGCTCCTAGTACAGGATTGGTCGCTTCAGGACCATAGAGTGATTTGTTGATTTGAGACTGAAGGTGCTCAATTCGCACACCCATGGCAAAGGTTTTTCTCTCCATAGAGATGCCCTTGTCTTTGAGCATGACATACGTGTCTCTACTTGAGTGTCCAGTTGCAAGAATCACCGTGCGAGTCTGTATGGTTTTAGTTTGAACTGAACCGTCTGGAGTGGTTCTTTCAACCTGAATTGCAGAAAGAGAGCCATCTGAGGTTCGCTCTAGGGAGGTGAGCTTTGTCCTAAACGCAACGGTTCCGCCAGCGTCTTCAATCAATTTGACAATGTTGGTCACAACGGTGGGAAGAACATCGCTTCCTACGTGGGGTTTTGCGTCCCATAAAATATTTTTCTGTGCGCCCGCCTTAACAAAAGTCTCAAGAATAAAGCGATGAGAAGAGCTCTTGGTGCCCGTGTTGAGTTTTCCATCAGAAAACGTGCCAGCACCACCAAGGCCAAACTGGATGTTGCTCTCAAGATCTAGCTGACCAGTTTGGTTGTGTTGCTCCACTGCAGCAGTTCTTCTCGTTGCATCATCTCCGCGTTCGATGAGTAGGGGATTAAGGCCAGCTTTGGCAAGCGTAAGTGCGCAGAACAGGCCTGCACATCCAGCTCCTACAACAACGGGACGGTTCTCTGAAGGAGCAGGTTGCATTGCTTTGGGAAGTGTAAAAGTATTTGGCTCTGCAAGCTTTATATGCTTTGCTGCAGGCCTACCTTGAATCTTGCTCAGAAGTTTTTGTTCTGCTGCAGGTCCACCTTTAAGATTTACGTGGTAGGTGAGAATAAGAACAATATCGTTTCTTTTACGTGCATCAATTGAGCGTTTATGCAGCTCATATGAAGTAATCTCATCTGCAGAAATTCGGAGGGTACGAAGCAGCGCATCAAAACCCACCTTTGATTCTTTAGCGGGATGCTTACGAAGAGGCGCAACATGAACTTTAATGTTTGATACTTCCAGCATGTTAGTTGTCCTCTTTCAAAGATTCGCAATCTTGACCAGCACTTTTTGCAGCAGCCAGACCGACAACCATCCCGCTCTTCCACGCCCACGAGAGGTTAAAGCCTCCACATTGAGCATCAATATCAAGAGCCTCTCCCGCAATAAACAGACCAGGAACGCCATGTGCTTCAAGAGTGTTTGTGTCCACTTGATCGATGGAAATTCCACCAATACAGACCTGTGGAACAACTTTGGAGGATGTACCGGTAACGGTAAAAGTGATTTTGTGAGCTTTGGCAATAGTGGCTTCAACTGAGTCATGAGCACCCAGGAAAGCAGCAATTTGTGGGTCGAGAAGACCGTCAGTGGTGTGAGCTTCTACAGCTGCTGCAACTTCCTCTTCCGTAAGCTGAGGGAAAAGGTCAATCTCAAGCACGTCACCAGGTAGAGCTGTGCGAGACAAGTTGAAAATCATGATACCCGAGAGTCCAAATGACCTAAAAAGCAGTTCTCCAGATTCCTGTTTGAGCACAGCGCCGTCTCTTACAAGAGCTGCGTGTGCTCGTACGCGCTTTCCATCAAGGCTTGTTGGAGGCTGAGGAGTGCAAGTAAGCGCGCAGAGTCCTGGTCGCAGTGAGGTGGTCTGCAGCTGAAGGCTTTCAGCAAGTTAGGTGGTTGTGAGTCCACCAGTAGCTAGAACTACTGATGAAGCGTGGACCTTGTAGGTTTTCTCGCCACCAAAGCATTCTTGGAAGGTAACGGTGAAGCCAATGTGCTGGGGCTTTACCGACGTTACTTCTCGTCCCAGAGCAAACTGAACACCGGCTTTTTGGGCACGTCTGAGCAGCAATGATTGGACAGAGTTTGCTTGCCTGGTAAGCGGGTACATTCTGCCCTCGTCTTCAGTTGCCCAAGCAAGACCGCTGGACCTAAAGAAAGCCAGGATGTCCGCACGAAACGTGTCCTTGTCTTTGCAGACAGCCTGAACAAACTCTGGATGAGAGAAATTCTCAAAGCTCAAATCTGCATTGGTAAAGTTACAACGACCTCCGCCTGTTGCCAGGATAGTTCTGCCACTCTCTAGTGCTTTTTCAAAGACAACAACGCGCTTATTGGCACCAAAAGTCTCAGCAGCAGTGATGGCAGCGCAGAGTCCTGCCGCGCCGCCACCTAAAATTGCTACATCAATGTTGTCTGGCACCATGAACGTCTGAGCTTGCTTAATACGCTGAGCCTGTGCTGCTTGTCGTTCTTTAATACGCGTTGTTTGAGCCATAGTAAGAATTACCTTTTGTGTTGTGTAAACACTAGCTTTTAGGGCTTACAGGTCAAGAACGCTCTGTGTTGCGTCAGGGACAAGACCTTGAGGAAGCTCGGTGCTAAAGGTTCCTTTATCGGCAATCTGAGCAAAGGTTGCATCCATAGGAAGCTGTCCCAAAGGCTTGAGGTTAAATGCTGCTGCGGTCTCGGCAAGCTTTGATGGACCGTAAGGTTCAATGCGCTCATCGCAGTGAGGACAGGTGATGTATGCCATGTTCTCAATCAAACCAAGCACAGGTACGTGCATCATTTCTGCCATGCGAACTGCCTTGCCCACAACCATCTGAACAAGATCTTGTGGAGAAGAAACAATCACAACGCCCTCAACAGGAAGGGACTGGAATACGGTTAGTGCAACATCGCCCGTTCCTGGAGGCATGTCGATGAGCAGGTAATCAAGGTCACCCCAGTTGCACTGGCTGTAGAACTGCTGGATAGCACCAGCAACAACAGGGCCTCTCCAGAGAACAGGATCGGTCTCGTTCTGAAGCACCAGGTTAGCGCTCATAATCTTGATACCGTTTGCATCCTCGATAGGAATAAGCTGCTCTTCAACGCCGTAAGAGCGCTTATCAGAGATGCCAAACATACGAGGAATTGAAGGACCGGTAATATCGCCGTCAAGAATACCAACACGCTTACCTGCGCGAGCAAGGTTAGTAGCAAGAATGCCGGTGACAAAAGACTTACCAACACCGCCTTTGCCAGAAACAACGCCAATAACGTGCTTAACGCTTGAGTGTTGATTGAGTTCAAAGCCTGCAGGTGGCTGTGGCTCTTTCTTTTTGCCGTGAAGTGCGGCGTCAATTTCTTTACGAAGCGCCTCACGATCAATATCTACGTCTGCCATGTCTCTCCTTATGTAGCAGTTGTATGCAGTAACTACTTAATTCTACCCATAGAAGTTTATGGCAAACGAGATAGCTATAATCTTTTCGGCGCACTTTAGCTGAACGTAGGAGGTTCACATGATTTTTTCGTCAATTAAGAATCTATCTGAGAATGACTTTGGTCAGAAATATATGGCTTGTGCTGCAGAGTTTTTGGCAACCCACAACCTGGACGAGCTACCTTTGGGTAAAACAGAAATTGATGGAGATAACGTTTTTGTGAACGTCATGGAGTTTGAGCCGGCTCTGCCTGGCGAGAAGGACTATGAGGCTCATAAGATTTACGCCGATATTCACGTAGTTATTTCTGGTATCGAAAGCATCGCTGTTGCCCCTCTTGAGCAGTGTGTTCTTAAGGGTGAGTTCAATGCTGACGCTGATTTTGGCGCTTACACCAATCCTGGGGAAGAGACATGGGTTACCTTGCACGCTGGTGATTTTCTAGTGACACCTCCATCTGATGCTCACAAACCAGGCTGTACGCTGGAGAAATCTGGCTCAAAGCTCAAAAAAGCTGTGATGAAGGTTCGCATTAAATAGGGAAGCGCGCTTGCCGTGTTTTGGCGGCATTATCTTGGGTATACTAGAACATCAGTACGCACAAATTGCATCGGTGTACTGATGTTGTTTTCTGTTGTTTGGCAGTTGGCGCATACAAGAAATGCGCATGTCAAACTGGTTATGTGAGGAACTATGGCTTCAAGCAAAATTGCTATCCGTGGTGCACGAGAGCACAACCTGCAAGACATTGATATTGATATCCCTCGTGATCAACTGGTAGTTATTACGGGACTTTCTGGTTCGGGCAAGTCGAGTCTTGCCTTTGACACCATTTACGCAGAGGGACAGCGCCGCTACGTTGAGTCCCTGTCCAGCTATGCCCGTCAGTTCTTGGGACAGATGGATAAGCCAGACCTTGACTCTATTGACGGTCTTTCTCCAGCTGTGTCTATTGACCAGAAGACCACTTCCAGAAATCCTCGCTCTACCGTAGGTACCGTTACAGAAATCTACGACTATCTGCGTCTTCTTTACGCTCGCATGGGCACTCCTCACTGCCCTGAGTGCGGTCGCGTTATTGAGCGCCAGACAACAGATCAGGTTGCCGATAAAATCCTCGAGGCTGGTCAGGGACGCAGAGCTTATGTTTTAGCTCCTGTTGTTTTGGGTCGTAAGGGCGAGTACGTTAAGCTCTTTGAAGACTTGCGCAAAGAAGGATTTTCTCGCGTTCGTGTTGATGGCGTTGTGCGTGAGCTTGATGAAGAAATCACGCTGGGTAAAACGCTCAAGCACGATATTGAGGTGGTTGTTGATCGTATTGTCATCCGCCCCGATTCTTTGGGCCGCATTGTTGAGGGCGTTGAGCAGGCAACCAAGCTTGCGCAGGGCAAGGTAGGCATATTGCTCTTGGCAGATAAGTCCAACCCAGAGACTATGCCAGAAGAACTCCTGCAGTATTCACTGGCGCTTGCTTGTCCTATTCACGGCCACTCCATGGATGACCTGCAGCCTCGCGATTTTTCCTTCAACGCTCCTTATGGCGCCTGTCCTGACTGCGACGGCCTAGGAACTCGTAAAATTATTGATGCAGCAGCACTTATTGCTGATCCAAAGCTGTCTGTCTCTGAAGGTGTTTTTGGAAGTCTCTTTGGCCACTCCAATTACTATCCTCAGATTCTATCTGCAGTCTGCAAGCATTTTGACGTATCTGATACAACGCCTTGGAACAAGCTGCCAAAGAAGGTGCAAGACGCCCTTCTCGGTGGCCTTGGTTCTACCAAGATTCGCGTTGACTATAAGACGCGTGACGGCCGCAATACACACTGGTTTACCACGTTCTCTGGTGTCAGAAAGATTCTTTTTGACAAGTACCAAGAGACCACCTCAGAGAATATGAAGACGCATCTTGAGAAGTACATTCGCGAGATGCCCTGTACTACCTGCCACGGCGCCCGCCTAAAGCCAGAGATTCTCTCCGTTACGGTTGGCGAGAAGAACATCTGGGAGGTCTGTGAACTTTCCTGTAAAGAGTCGCTCCAGTTCTTCAAGCAGCTGACTATTACTGATCGTCAGAAGGTTATTGCAGGTCCTATTGTTAAAGAGATTGTGGCAAGGCTACAGTTCTTGGTAAACGTTGGCTTGGATTACCTCACGCTTTCTCGCGCAGCAGCATCGCTTTCTGGTGGAGAGGCCCAGCGTATTCGCTTAGCAACTCAGATTGGCGCTGGCCTTATGGGCGTCCTTTACATTCTGGACGAGCCTTCTATTGGTCTGCATCAAAGAGACAACAACCGTCTTATTGAGACTCTCAAGCAGCTCAGAGACCGCGGTAATACCGTACTTGTTGTCGAGCACGATGAAGATACTATTCGCGCAGCTGATTACGTTATTGATATGGGTCCCGGTGCCGGTGAGCTTGGTGGTCACGTTGTTGCTGCTGGCACTCCAGAAGAGATTGTTGAAAACCCTGATTCCATCACAGGTGCGTATCTCACGGGAAAGAAGCAGATTAAGCTGCCGGAGGCTCGTCGCAAGCCCGGTCGTGGAAAGATCAAGATTACAGGAGCTAGCGCTAACAACCTTAAGAACGTTTCTGCCTCTATCGAGCTGGGCACATTGACAGTAGTCACAGGTGTTTCTGGCTCTGGTAAGTCTTCTTTGGTTACCGATACCCTTGCGCCCGCGCTTACCAACGCAGTTCAGCATTCAAAGCGTGTGGTGGGAGAGTATAAAAAGCTTGAAGGCGTTGATCTTATCGACAAGGTCATTGATATTGACCAGAGTCCTATTGGAAGAACACCTCGTTCTAATCCAGCAACCTATATTGGCCTTTGGGATGACCTGCGTGCACTGTATGCTTCAGTTCCAGAATCCCGCGCACGTGGCTACTCAGCTGGTCGTTTCTCGTTTAACGTCCAGGGAGGCCGCTGCGAGGCTTGTAAGGGCGACGGCCAGATCAAGATTGAGATGAACTTCCTGCCTGACGTCTACGTTCCTTGCGAGGTCTGCCACGGTAAGCGCTATAACCGCGAGACGCTCGAGATTCTCTATCACGGCAAGTCTGTCTCCGACGTGCTTGATATGACGGTTCATGAGGCGCTTGCGTTCTTTGTAAACATTCCTCGCATTAAGAACAAGCTGCAGACTCTCCACGATGTAGGCCTTGGCTACATTCACCTTGGTCAGCCAGCAACTACGCTCTCTGGTGGCGAGGCGCAGCGCGTTAAGCTTGCAAAAGAGCTTCACCGTCAGCAGACTGGTAAAACTCTTTATATTCTGGACGAGCCAACAACTGGCCTTCATTTTGAGGATGTCAGACAGCTTATTGTTGTTCTTGAGCGTCTTGTTGATGCGGGTAACACCGTTCTTGTTATTGAGCACAACCTGGATGTCATTAAGATGGCTGACCGCATTATTGACATGGGTCCAGAGGGTGGCGACGGCGGAGGAACGGTAGTTGTCTCTGGTACGCCAGAAAAGGTTGCGGCAACACCAGAAAGCCACACAGGTAAGTTCCTCAAAGAGATTCTAGACCGTGATAATGCACGTCTAGCTGCAGAGAAAAAAGCTCAGAAGAAGCGCGCATAACATGGCGAGAAAAACGGCAAAGGTTCAAAAGACAAACGCCATGAGGGAGCTTGATGCTGCTGGCATTGCGTACGAGCTCCAATCTTACGAGGTGGACGAAGACGTTCCTTCTGGTGAGTTGGGAACTCATATTGCAGAGATGCTTGGAGAAGATCCAGACGCTGCGTTCAAAACGCTTGTCTGCGTGTCTTCAAGTGGAGAGCATGTGGTGTGTTGTATTCCTGTAGATCAAGAGCTTGATCTTAAGAAAGCAGCAGTCGCATCCGGTCAAAAGAACCTTTCCATGCTGCCTGTTAAAGAGCTTGAGGGTTTAACGGGTTATGTGCGTGGCGGTTGTACTCCCGTTGGTATGAAAAAGCAGTTTCCCACTATAATTGACGAGACCGCCCAACTTTTTGAGCTCATCCATATCTCTGGTGGAAAACGCGGACTCAGTTTAACGCTTTCTCCAGAAGATTTAGCTTCATTTGTATCGGCTACGTTTGCAGATATTGTTCGCGAGGTGCATTAGTGACATATCAGCCCAAACATATGCGACTTTCAGCAGAGTCTTCTGACGGAACCCTGTCTGAAGAAACTCTTAGCAAGGCTCTTGACCAGACCTTTGAAGAACCTCCTGTAGTTGACAACATCGTTGTCCCAGAGACGTTTCATCAACCAATCGAGGATGAAGCTTTTGAGCAGATTGTGAGCCAGAAGCTTGAAGAAGTTGCTGCTGAGGAGAATGGCTTAGCAGTAGAAGATGCTTTTGCTAAAGAGGACAGCTCCGTTTCAGACAGCTCTTATAGTGAAGAAGTGTCTGCCGATGAAGATGACGCCTCTAAGCAGAAGGATCTAAGCCGTTCTACCTCTATGATGAGCGTGCTTGTTTTGATTAGTCGTATCACGGGCTTCTTAAGAACCTGGGCTCAGGCATTTGCTATGGGCGCAACCGTTCTTGCAAGCTGCTATTCCATTGCAAACACCCTTCCTGACCAGCTCTATGAGCTTGTTGGTGCGGGAATGCTTACTACAGCTTTCTTGCCGGTATATCTCTCTATTAAGAAGAAGGTCGGACAGGATGAGGCAAATGCCTACACCTCCAACCTGCTTTCCATTGTTGTTGTTGCAACTGGACTTGTTGCTGTTCTAGGTTTCTTCTTTGCTGCAGAAGTGGTGTATACACAGTCCTTCTCGGCAGGTGCTGATTTTGACCCAACGCTGGCAGTGTACTTCTTTAGGTTCTTTGTTATTGAGGTTATGCTGTACTG
>CAUTOT010000042.1:0-9511 GCA_963539765.1 uncultured Atopobium sp.
ATCAGCAGAGTTGTAATCTGGCAGGTCCTCGAGCCATGAAGAAACGGCTGCACCCAAAGAAAGAGCAAGTGCAAGCGCGAGAAGAGCCATAAAGCCAAAGAATCCAGCAATGCCAAAACCTACGGCATGTGTATTTGCGTGTGTACGTGCACGACGGGTTCTAATACCCATTGAGCCTCCTTGTCATAGCTCTCACTATTATAGTCTGATATTTATGTTTCAGTGAATAAAGAGTTACAACTCTGTTGTATTCTGATAGATAACATATTTGATTGATACTATTTGAAGCAGTAACTATATGATTTAACAGGCTTGCGTTGAGAGGATACAGAGTGCTTTCAGTAGAAGAACAGCTCCGTGTTATTACTTCAGGAACTATGCAGATTGTTCCTTTGGACGGTCTAAAAGAGAAACTCAAGAAAGGCACTCCTCTTAACATCAAGCTTGGCGTAGATCCAACAAGCCCTGATTTGCACCTGGGTCACGCAGTTCCGCTGCGTAAGATGCGTCAGTTCCAGGATCTTGGCCATAATGTCACGTTGATTATTGGTAGTGGCACCGCGCTGATTGGTGACCCTTCTGGTCGAGATTCTACCCGTCCTCCACTCACTTCAGAGCAGGTAGATGCCAACGCAGAGACCTACGTCAACCAGGCAATGAAGATTCTTGATCCAGAAAGAACTACCGTTGTTCATAACGGTGACTGGATTAAGCCTATGAACCTTGAAACCATGCTTGGCCTTATGAGCAAGTTCACCATTGCTCGTATTCTTGAGCGAGAAGACTTCTCTAATCGTTATCACAACCAGCAGCCAATTGCGCTTCACGAGTTCATTTATCCCGTGCTTCAGGCATACGATTCAGTTGTTATCAAGGCAGATGTAGAGATGGGCGGAAACGACCAGATCTTCAACCTGCTTGCTGGCCGCGATCTTATGCGTGATATGGACATGGAGCCTCAGATTGCGCTTACTATGCCTTTGCTTGTAGGTACTGATGGCACTAAGAAGATGAGTAAGTCTTATGGCAACTACATTGGACTGACCGATGAGCCAAACGATATGTTTGGTAAGGTCATGTCAATTACTGACGAGATCATTCCAATGTATTATCGTCTCTGCTCTACGCTCTCTATTGATGAGCTTGATGCTATCGATAAGAGCTTTGAGGACGGTACCGCCGATCCTTACCAGCTCAAGCGTGCTCTTGGTAGAAATATCGTTGATCTTTATCACGGTGAGGGAGAAGGTCTTAAGGCTCAGGCAGCTTTTGATGCTCAGTTTAAGAACAATGAGGTTCCTGATGATGTCAAAGAGTTTGCAATTTCCCTTGAAGCAGATGAAGACGGTCTCATCTACCTGCCAAAGATTTTGGTTGAAGTAGAGATTGCTTCAAGTAACGGTGAGGCTCGTCGTCTCATTGATGGCGGTGGTATTAAGATTAACCAGCAGCCTCATCCAGCAAAGACCTATAAGGTTGAGCCAGCAGTTCTTGAGAAAGCTCTTCTCCAGGCAGGTAAAAAGCGCTGGGCTCAGCTCATCTAGTCGACAATGGCAACCAAATAAGGAAGCTTACACATGTGGAGACAGTTTGCTCTAGCAGTAGCAGTTGTACTGGTTCTTTGTTATGTACCGGGATATCTTTTTTCTCGCGCTATTGGCACTAAACGAATGACATCCCTTGTGGTAGCTCCGCTTATCTCGGTCTGCCTCATTGGTTTTTCTGGAGTTGCAATATATCCTTTGGGTCTAAGAGGTGTAACGCCGCTTTTGGGAGGCGTTGGTCTTTTTATCTTGATTGCCGCTGGGCTTTCGTATCTTATTCAGAAAATCAGGCCCATCCAGGAAAATCAATCTCATGTAAACCTTGGCGAGAAGGACTCTCTAAACGGAGTCTTTCTCTTAGTGACTGCTGCTATCTCTACTGCAATATTCTTTGTTATTTTCCACAAAGCAATTAGAAACCCCTCTTGGTTTTTGCAGTCCGCTGATAACTACGCGCACCTTGCGTACATTACAAGAAGTGTTCAGTCGGGCATTTATTCTATGTTGCATGCTGCCTTTTATACAGGAGCAAGACCAGAACTTCAGACCCCCTTCTTTGACGAGGGCTTTTATCCAACTTTATTTCATTCTTTAGCAGCTGTCACTGCAGCAATTACAGGCTTTAATGAGGTACTTACAGAAAATGTGGTTTGGTTTGTTTTTGTCGCGGTTATATATCCAGTGGGCGTCTGTGCTTTGCTTCAAGTGATAGGAAAGAAGAATGTAACTTTTAGTTTACTGACTGCATTTGCGGCATTTGCACAATTGGCTTTTCCTATTCGAATGGTTACGGTTCATGCAGTCTTTCCTAATGTAGCTGGCTTTTGTCTTGTCCCCACTGTTGCAGCAGTCTTTATATTGTCTTTTAACGAGAAGACATCCTGCAAAGAAGTATGCTCATCAACTCATAGCGTTCAAAAATTTTCTGTAAATATTCATACACTTTGTTTATGTTTTATGGGGATTATTGCACTAGCATTGGTCCATCCTAGTGCAGATTTTTTGTGGGCTATTTTTGTTTTACCATTTGTTCTTTGCAACTTGCTTCCAAGTTTTGCTCAGTATTTGAGTAAGAAATTTGAATTAACAAAACCGAAGAAAATCATTCTATTGATTTGTTTAGAGTGCGTAACTCTTGGCTCCGCTATTGGTATGTGGACTATTGTGCTTAATTCAAGTTTTATGGCACCGACAGTTAATTTCCTCTGGGAAATTTATGTTGATCCAATTAAGTCAGTTCTTTCCGTATTGAATTTTGGCTTGCTTTTGAATTTGCCACAGATTCTTTTTGCCGTTGCGTTCTGGCTTGGATTTGTGAGCTGTTGTATGAATAAAAATTGTCGCTGGCTCACTCTGGTATTTCTCATGACTGCCGTCATTTATGTAGCAAGTCTTTCTGATGTGATTCCTATTAAGAGGTTTTTCTCGGGATTTTGGTATACCGATCCAGAAAGAACTGCCGCGATGGTAGCAATAGCAGCAGTCCCTGTTGCAATTATTGGCATGGAAACCGCCATTACGCTTTTGTTTGATCTGATTAAACACGGAATTAAGACAGTTAAAGAAGGCAACAAAGGCGAGAAAATCAACTCAGAGAATTCTGCTTGCACCATTTCTGCAAATGGAGATCAATCATCCTGTAAGCCCTGCATGTTTATTAAAAACTCCGGCATTCTCATGTGCATTATTGCTGTGTTGTGGGGTTGTGCGCTCCTAAGTCCTTGGGATTTAGCAAGCCTGCCCAGAAGAGAACGCAGTGAGCTTCGTTATGGCATCATTTGGCTTAATGAGGTCTTTGAGCCTCGTGAGCATACAACTTATAAGGCAAGTGAGGATGAGTTTGTAAAAAAAGCTCTCCAGATTGTTGGTAATGACCTGGTAGTTAATAATCCTTACGATGGCTCGCTTGTTCTGAACTCACTTTATGGCATGAACATTTTCTACCGGGCAAAGGTAGAATCGGAAGAATTGCCACAAAGTGTAATTATTCGTACAAAGCTTAATGAGGTAGCTACTAATCCAGAGGTTCAGCAGGCGGTCCGAGAAACTGGAGCAAGATATGTCCTGTTGCTCGACTTGGAAAATCCAGCTTTGTTAGGAGATCAAAGCTATTTCTTCTCAGGCCTACAAATCACCGATAAAGATCCTGGATTTGAGGTTGTTCTTCGAGAAGGTCCTTACAGACTATATAGAATCACCGCTGTTGAGTAAGACTTTGGTAAGATTACATATCAATATCGTCCTAAACGGTGTTTAGCGGGAAGCCCGATTGATGGGGAGTAATTTTGAAAGGCATTATTCTTGCAGGAGGTAGCGGTACCAGGCTTTATCCGCTGACAACCGTTACATCTAAACAGCTTTTACCTGTTTATGACAAGCCAATGATTTACTATCCGCTGTCAACGCTTATGCTTGCAGGTATTAGAGATATTTTGGTTATCTCCACGCCACGCGATTTGCCAAATTTTAAGAAACTCTTGGGTGACGGCTCTGACTTCGGTATCACCATCAGTTATGCCGAGCAGCCTTCTCCCGATGGACTTGCTCAGGCATTTGTTATTGGTAAAGAGTTTATTGGTGATGACGCTGCTGCTCTGATTCTTGGAGATAATATCTTCTATGGAAACGGTCTTTCAGGACTTGTGAGAAAAGCTGCTCAGCAGGCACAAACTGCTGGTCGTGCCACAGTTTTTGGCTATCACGTTGATGATCCAGAGCGTTTTGGCGTTGTTGAGTTTGATAAGAACTACAACGCTATTTCAATTGAGGAGAAGCCAGCTCATCCAAAATCTAACTACGCAGTAACCGGACTTTATTTCTACGATCAACGTGTTACTGAGCTGGTAAAGCAGGTTCAGCCAAGCGCTCGTGGTGAGTACGAGATTACTGACCTTAATCGACTCTATCTTGACGATGGCACGCTTGATGTTGTTACTCTTGGTCGTGGCTTTGCGTGGCTGGATACAGGAACTATGGAGTCTCTTTTTGAGGCATCTACCTTTGTTCGTACTGTTGAGACTGCGCAAGGTCTGCCTGTAAGTGTTCCAGAAGAAATTGCTTTTGAGAACGGTTGGATTGACAGCTCTAAACTCATCGAGTGTGCAGAACGCTACGGTAAATCAACGTATGGTGAGCACCTCAAGAGCGTTGCAGAGGGACGTATTCTTCCTTCTGAAAAAGGGGAATAACATGCGTATTCTTATTACTGGCTCTCATGGTCAGTTGGGCAATGAACTCAAGCGTCTTTTTGAGACTGGTATCTCTGAAATTGGTCCTATTCCAAAGTTGTTTGTTGATCCAGATGTTGACTATACCGATGCAGACGAGCTTGATATTACTAGTTCAGAAGCGGTAAATACATGGTTTGACCAGCATGAACGCTATGACGTTGTTATTAACTGTGCTGCCGCAACAAATGTAGATGGTTGCGAGAGCAATTTTGAGATGGCGTTTGCGGTAAATGCGCTTGGCCCTATGAATCTTGCACGAGCTTGCAACTCTACGCAAACAAAGCTTGTTCAGGTATCCACTGATTATGTCTTTAGCGGTAAGGAAAGCTCTCCTCGCACGGAACAAGATGCTCCTTGTCCTGTTTCTGCCTATGGTCGATCCAAATTAGCAGGAGAGGGACTTGCGCTGGCCGCAAATGCTCAAACGTTTGTGGTTAGAACGGCGTGGCTTTATGGTTATGTTGGCAAGAACTTTGTGGCAACCATGCGCACCCTTGGTGCAAAGTACCCAGAGATTAGTGTTGTTGATGATCAAGTAGGTAATCCTACCAGCGCAAATGATTTGGCACACACAATCATGTGCATTGCAGCTACTGAGAACTATGGCATCTACCACGCAACCAATGAGGGAACATGTTCATGGGCTGATTTTGCCGAAGCTATTATGGCTGGCAGTAATCTTGATTGTAAGGTTGCTAGAGTAACTTCTGCTCAGTGGAAAGAGATGCACCCAGAAAGCGCTTCTCGCCCCGCATATTCATCTTTGGTAAATGGGCATCTTGAGAGTACCATTGGAAATTGTATGAGGACTTGGCAAGAGGCTCTTGCGACATATCTTTCGAAGGTAGAAAGAGGTTAGTGTGAAGACCTATTTAGTAACTGGTGGAGCTGGATTTATTGGATCTAACTTTATCCACTATATGCTTAGAAGAAATCAGGACATTCATATTTTGAATGTGGATGCTCTGACGTATGCAGGCAACCTTGAGAACCTCTCGGAATATGATCAAGATCCTCGCTATACCTTTGCCCACGTAGATATTAGGGATAAAGAGGCTCTGACACAGCTGTTTGAGACCTATCATCCTGATTACGTTGTTAATTTTGCAGCAGAGAGCCACGTAGATCGCTCTATTGAAGATCCGGGTGCCTTCGCTGATACTAACGTTATGGGTACTGTCGCTCTTCTGAGCGTTGCAGAGTCTTTCTGGAATGATGGCCAGGGCTCCTACGGAGACCACAGATACCTGCAGGTTTCTACTGATGAAGTCTACGGTTCACTTCCGCTTGATGATCCAGAGGCATTCTTCCGTGAGACTACACCATTGAGCCCTCATAGCCCTTACTCTGCATCTAAGGCTTCTGCTGATATGTTTGTAAAAGCCTGGCATGATACATACGGATTTCCTGCGGTAATCACGCGTTGCTCCAACAACTATGGTCCTTATCAGTTCCCTGAGAAGCTCATTCCTTTGATGATTGAGAATTGCCTGGAGCATAAAGCACTTCCAGTTTACGGTGACGGACTGAATGTTCGCGACTGGCTCTACGTTGATGACCACTGCAAGGCAATTGCTATGGTTCTTGAGGGCGGCAAGCTGGGCGAGGTTTATAACGTGGGCGGTCATAACGAGCGCAATAACCTCTACATTGTTAAGCGCATCATTAGTGAAGTTGCAAGAATCACTGGTGACACTCAGATTACTGAGGATCTAATCTCTTACGTTACTGATCGCAAGGGTCACGATCGCCGCTACGGCATTGCACCCGATAAGATTAAAGAAGAGCTTGGCTGGTATCCAGAGACTCCATTTGAAGAGGGCATTGTTACCACTATCAACTGGTATTTAGAGAACCGCGAGTGGGTTAAGAATGTAGTTTCCGGTGATTATCAGGATTACTACAAGAAGATGTATGAAGGTCGATAATGCGCACATACGATACAGAAACGCTTAAGCATCTCCAGCAAGTTGAGCTGATGATTTTAAAGGACTTCGTAGACACGTGTGAAGCCAACAACATCCGCTATTTTGGTTTTGGCGGCACCGCGATTGGCGCTCTTCGTCATAAGGGATTTATTCCTTGGGACGATGATATTGATGTTTGTCTTCCTGCAGAAGACTTCAACAAACTCTTAGATATCTATGATAAAGAGTGGTCAGAAAAGTATTCAATCATGAATACTGAGAGGGACATCAACTATCCATTCCCAACCACGCGCATTATGCTCAAAGGAACACAGTTCTGCGAAGAAGCACTTGCGCCACTTCCTCTTGACCTTGGTATTTTCCTAGATGTCTACTGCTTTGATAATGTTTCGGATGACGAGAAGGAATATCAGAAGCAGGCATTTGATGCGTGGTTCTGGTCACATATGCGCATCCTCGTTGACGTTCCTCGCCCTGTTATTTTGGCTGACGGCATCAAAGGAAAGCTCTTAAAGGCAGCAGTTACTATGGGTAGGGGAGTTTGCAAACTGCTGCATCTCTCTACTCAGAAAATGTATGAGCGTGAGCAGGAAGCCCGCAACCGCTTTGCTCACGTTAAGACAAAAAGAATTGCCTACCTGCACGATACGGATAGGTTTGTAAATACCTATCCAGTTGATGAGGTTTTTCCTGTCGATAAGCTTGATTTTGATGGAATTCAAGTAGCGTTCCCTAATCAAAATGATAAATTCCTTAGGATGCTTTACGGCGATTACATGCAAATGCCACCAGTTGAGAAGCGTAAAAACCACTATCCAGCGCGTTTGGATTTTGGTCCTTACTAGGGTCTTCTCGCCTGTAAAGCAATACATAAAAGGTAAAACGGCATCTCAGGTGCCGTTTTTTTTGTTAGATTGGCAGTCTATGGCAATCCTCTGAAGGTAATATGTTCAAAATATATTTATACTTGTACAAATTTGAACATAGGAGTATTATGACTGAAGTTAATTGGTATGGAAGTTTATTTCGCAGTTAATTGGTCTTCATTTGGAGGAACCGTGGCACTAACAAATAACGTGTTTTCTGTATTAAAAACCATTGCTCTTTCTGACGAGAAGCTCAATCAGAGACAGCTTGCTGAAGAGACTGAGCTTTCTTTGGGATCAGTTAATTCAGCAGTAAAAACGCTTGAGGACCAGGGTCTTATTGAAGAGGGACTCATTACACCAAAGGGTCTTGAAGCTCTGAAACCTTATGAGGTTAAGAATGCCATTATTATGGCAGCTGGACTGTCTTCTCGCTTTGCACCTATTTCATATGAGAAGCCAAAGGGTGTCCTGAAGGTTCGTGGAGAAGTTCTTATCGAGCGCCAGATTCATCAGTTGCTTGAAGCTGGTATTACTGACATCACTGTTGTTGTGGGTTATAAGAAGGAGTACTTCTTCTATCTGGAGGAGAAGTATGGCGTCAAGATTGTTGTTAACCCAGATTATGCAACAAGAAATAACAACTCTACGCTTTGGTATGTAAAAGACCAGCTTGATAATACGTATATCTGCTCGTCAGATGACTACTTTACTCAGAATCCTTTTGAGCACTATGTCTATGAGGCTTATTACTCAGCAACGTATGTTGCAGGAGAAACTGATGAGTGGTGTCTTAAAGAGGGACGTGGTGGACGTATTACCGGCGTAGAAATTGGCGGTTCAAATTCTTGGATTATGCTGGGTCACGTCTATTTTGACAGGCAATTCTCAAAGAAGTTTGTAGACATTCTTGAGGCTGTCTACGACAAGCCAGAAACCGTTGATATGCTCTGGGAAGAGATTTACGTCCGTCATATCAAAGAGCTTTCCATGACCATTAGAAAGTATCCTGACGGCGTAATCTATGAGTTTGATTCTCTTGATGAGCTTCGTCAGTTTGACCCGGCATTTATTGAGAACATCGACTCAGAGATTTTTGACAACATTGTTTCGGTGCTTCATTGCCAGAAGAAGGATATTCATGGTTTCTATCCTCTAAAACAGGGACTTACTAACCTGTCTGCTCACTTTATTGTGGGATATGGTGATGATGCTCAGGAGTATGTCTATAGACATCCTGGTGTTGGTACCGAGAAACTTGTTGATCGCGCAGCTGAAGAGGCCGGTCTTCGACTTGCCCGTGAGCTTGGCCTAGATAGCACCTTTATTTATGAGGACCAAAAAGAAGGTTGGAAGATTTCTAAGTTTGTAAAGAATGCTCAGAACCTTGATCCTCATAATCCTGAGCAGCTCAAGCGTGCAATGGAGATGGGCCATAAGCTGCATCATAGTGGTGCTTCACTTGATCGCTCCTTTGACTTTGTTAACGAGGGACTTAATTATGAGAAGCTCCTGCTAGAAGAGGGTCCTATTGAGATTCCTGGCTATTATGAGCTTCGCGAGAAGGTCCTGCGCTTGAAAAAGCATGCAGATGCTGATCAGTATCCCGTTGTTATTTCTCACAATGATTTCTTCTATCTGAATTTCTTGATTGATGAGGGCGGTAACTACAGCCTTATTGACTGGGAATACGCAGGTATGTCTGATGAGGCAAATGACTTTGGTACCTTTACGGTTTGTTGTGAGCTTACTGACGATGAAGCAAATGCAGCTATTGATTATTACTTTGGAAAAGAGGCTACTTTTGAACAGCGCAGACACTTCTGGAGCTATGTAGTCTTCGCCGGTTGGTGCTGGTACCTCTGGTCCCTGGTTAAGGAAGCAGAGGGCGAGAACGTAGGCGAGTGGTTCTTCATTTACTATCGCTACGCTGCAAACAATAT
>CAUTOT010000043.1:0-9413 GCA_963539765.1 uncultured Atopobium sp.
TACGGATCTTCAGGAGCGCGTCGTTTATATTCACCGCGTTTCCAAGACCGTCAAGGGTGGCCGCCGTATGTCACTCGTTGCTCTGGTAGTCGTTGGCGACGGTAAGGGTAACGTTGGTATTGGCCAGGGTCGTTCCGCTGAGGTACCTCTGGCAATTCAGAAGGGCGTCGAGGACGCAAAGAGGAACATGTTCAAGGTCCCACTGACCGAGACCGGTTCCGTACCACACGCAGTCACTGGTCACTACGGTGCAGGTTCTGTTCTTATTAAGCCTGCATTCGAGGGTACTGGTGTTATTGCTGGCGGTCCTATTCGTCCACTTTTCGAGCTTGCAGGTATTACCAACGTACTTTCTAAGTCCCTTGGTACCGACAACGCTCTGAACATGATTAAGGCAGCAGCTGAGGGTCTGAAGGAGCTTTCCAGCCCAGAAGAAGCAGCTGAGCGTCGTGGCCTAACCGTCGGCGATATGTTCGTCGGAAAGGAGAACTAACGATGGCTAAGAACCTTAGCATCAAGCTTGTCCGTGGCGCTGTCGCAGGCGTCAAGAAGGACCAGACTGCTACGGTGAAGGCCCTCGGCCTCCACAAGATCGGCGATACCGTCGAGCAGCCTGACAACCCAAGCATTCGTGGAATGATCTTCAAGGTTAAGCACCTTGTCGAGGTTGAAGAGAACTAGAGGTAGTAATAATGCAGCTCAATGATCTTCGCCCCGCAGTGGGTTCGCGCAAAAATCGTAAGCGCGTAGGTCGCGGTAATTCTTCAGGCAATGGTACTTTTGCCGGCCGCGGTATGAATGGTCAGCTCTCCCGCTCTGGTGGCGGTAAGGGCGCTGGCTTCGAGGGTGGACAGCAGCCACTGGCTATGCGTCTTCCTAAGCTTCCTGGTTTCACTAACCACAACCGTGTCGAGTACGCTCCAGTTAACGTTGCTCGTCTGAACGCTCTCTTTGCAGACGGTGAGACCGTCGACGCAGAGGCTCTGGTTGCTAAGGGAGTTATCAAGTACAACTTCATCCCAGTCAAGGTCCTGGGTGACGGCGAGCTTTCTAAGAAGCTTACTGTTAAGGTCGACAAGGTTTCCGCCTCCGCAAAGGCTAAGATCGAGGCGGCCGGTGGAAAGGTTGAGGGCGAGTAGTGAGTAAAGGAATCGCCAACGCATTTCGTGTTCCGGAACTAAGGGGAAAGATTCTCCTTACGGTACTGATTCTTCTTCTGTACCGTTTTGGTGCGTATCTTCCTGTGCCCGGTGCTCCATTCCAGCAGATGCTTTCTGTTTATCAGAATGGTCTTTCTCATAATGGTGCAATGGCCGTGCTTAACCTATTTTCGGGTGGCGCTCTTTCTCGCATGTCTGTTTTCAGTCTGGGCATCATGCCTTACATTACGGCTCAGATCATCTTCCAGATGATGCAGTCCGTTATTCCATCTCTTGGCGAGCTTGCTAAAGATGGTGAGAGCGGCCAGCGTAAGATTACGCAGTACACGCGTTATCTTACGGTTGGCTTGGCTCTGCTCAATGCAGTTGGTTACCTGTTCTTGTTTAAGAGCTATGGTGTATCTTTTGCATCTATGGAGGGCGTGCCTGAGGCACTTGAAAACTTCCTGGTAGTCTTTACCATGCTAGTTGGTGCCATCATTATTATGTGGCTCGGTGAGGTTATTACTCAGCAGGGTGTTGGCAACGGAATGAGTCTTATCATCTTCGCAAACATCATGGCTGGACTTCCAACAGCCCTTATTTCTTCAGTAACTACTCGTGGAAACATTGTTCTTACCGTTGTTACTGTTGTGGTTATGCTCGCTATTATTCCGCTCATTGTTTACATTGAGCGCGGTCAGCGTCGTATTCCTATCAACTATGCCAAGCGCGTTGTTGGTCGTCGTATGATGGGTGGTCAGTCAACGTACCTTCCAATTAAGGTAAACACTGCAGGCGTTGTACCAATTATCTTTGCATCTGCAATCCTGTACCTTCCTGCTCAGGTTGCTGTGTTCTTCCCAGGAGTAGAGTGGATTCAAAATCTTGCTACTTCACTTTCTTCTGGATGGGTTAACTGGGTTCTCTCAGTTATGTTCATTGTCTTCTTTGCATACTTCTACACCTCAATGGTGTTTAATCCAGAGGAGACAGCAGACCAGCTTAAGAAGCAGGGTGGCTTTATCCCTGGTGTTCGTCCAGGTACTGCTACATCAACGTATATCAAGACTGTTATTGACAGAGTCACCCTCCCCGGTGCTATCTTTATGGCAGTTCTTGCAATCGTCCCAACCATCATTTTCTGGTTTACGGGAGATTCGTTGATACAGGCGTTTGGTGGAACTTCCGTCCTGATTATGGTCGGTGTTGCAATGGATACACTCTCTTCCATTGAGTCCCACCTTAAGATGCACAACTATGAGGGCTTCTTTAAGTAGTTCTTAGTAAGTAGCATAAAGGGGCCTGGAAACAGGCCCCTTTTATTATTTGAAAGGAAGGCGAAGCATGAACATTGTTCTTCTCGGCGCACCTGGCGCTGGCAAGGGTACACAGGCTCAGAAGCTCGTTGCAGAGTATGGACTTGCTCACATCTCAACCGGTGACCTTCTTCGTGCTGCTGTTAAAGCTCAGTCTGAGCTTGGCGTTAAGGCTAAAGAGTATATGGATGCTGGTCAGCTTGTTCCAGATCAGCTTGTAATTGACCTGGTAAAAGAGCGCCTTTCTGCAGACGATGCAAAAGCTGGTTTTATTCTTGATGGCTTCCCACGCAACACCGCTCAGGCAGTAACCCTTGATTCTGAGCTTCAGAATATGGGCCTCAAGCTTGATGCAGCTCTGCTTGTTGCTGTTGAGCCAGAGGTTATTGTTGAGCGTCTTTCTTCTCGCCGTACGTGCAAAGAGTGTGGTTATACTGCACCTGCTGGTACAGAGACTTGCCCAAATTGCTCTGGCGAGATGTATCAGCGTGATGACGATAAACCAGAGACAATTCGTAAGCGTCTTGATGTATACGAGAACCAGACTTCTCCTTTGATCGAGTACTACAAGGGTCATGGAATTCTGAAGGAGGTCAACGGAGATCGTCCTGTTGACGAGGTATTCGCCGACGTAAAGACACTCCTCGCACTATGATTACGATAAAAACACCTGAACAAATCGAGGCAATGAAGGTGTCGGGCGCCCTTTCTAAGGCAGCCCTTCGTCGTGCTGGATCCATGATTAGACCTGGTGTTTCAACGCTCGAGATTGACCGCGCTGTTGAAGCTTTTATTAGACTTCATGGCGGAACCCCTACCTTTAAAGGCTACGGTGGATTCCCTGGATCTGTGTGCTCTTCTATTAACGAGCAGATTGTTCACGGTATTCCATCAGCTAACGTCATTCTGCAAGATGGCGATATTCTGACCATTGACACGGGTGCTACTGTTAACGGTTGGGCAGGAGATAACGCTTGGACGTTCTACTGCGGAACAGTTGACGAGAAAACCCAGGCACTTTGCGAGGTTACTCGCGATTGCCTTAAGGCAGGTATTGCAGCTGCTGTTCCTGGTGCTCGCCTTGGCGATGTTGGACATGCAGTTCAGAAGCTTGCTGAGGATAATGGCTATGGCGTTATTCGTGATTTTGTTGGCCATGGTATTGGTCGCAATCTTCACGAGGACCCAGAGGTCAGAAACTATGGTCGTGCAGGTAACGGTATTGTTCTTCGTGAGGGAATGGTAATTGCAATTGAGCCTATGATTGCTATGGGTACCTACGATTGCACCGTTCTTGAAAATGGTTGGACCGTTGTTACCGATGATGGCCTGCCATCAGCACATTATGAGAACACGGTTGCTATTACTGCCGATGGACCCGTTATCGTTTCAGAAGATGAAGTTGGTCCATGGTGCGAGATGCAAGGCGGTCTTGAGTAACACATACATTGTTCTTCTCGCTATCTAATTGTGTTGAAAAAATAAGTGATAGACGAGTGGCACATTTTTATGTATTATTGATAACCGCTGTCGATGTGTCGAGAGGATGAAAGTTGGCTAAACAAGACGCGATTGAGCTTGAAGGCAAGGTACTAGAACCCCTGCCAAATGCTATGTTTAACGTTGAGTTAGAGAACGGCAAGACCATCCTTTGCACCATCTCAGGTAAGATTCGAATGAACTACATTCGAATTCTCCCTGGTGACAAGGTTGTAGTAGAGATTTCTCCTTACGATCTTACCAGGGGTCGCATTACCTACCGTTATAAGTAAGTAATGCAAAAGTCTTGTGCCATGCATAAGGCTATCTGTGTCTTTGCGCACGTCGCAAGGGCATATGTACGTAAGTACAGTCGGTATTTCACGCCAGCGGCTGGGCGAGTATATAGTTCGTATCAGCAGAACCGAAAGGAAGACACATGAAGGTACGTCCTTCGGTAAAGAAGATGTGCGACAAGTGCAAAGTCATCCGTCGCCACGGTAAGGTTTACGTGATTTGCGAGAACCCGCGCCACAAGCAGCGTCAGGGCTAAGGAAGGAGCACCAAGTTGGCCCGTATTAACGGCGTCGACCTGCCACGCGATAAGCGTGTTGAGGTCGGACTCACCTATCTTTACGGCATTGGTCAGACTCGTGCAACCAAGATTTGCAACGAGACTGGTATCGATGTAAATACTCGCGTCAAGGACCTCACAGAGGAAGAAGTCACCAAGATTCGTGACTTTATTGACGCTCATTACACCACCGAGGGCGATCTTCGCCGCGAGGTGCGTCAGAATGTTGCCCGCCTGATGGAGATTGGCTGCTACCGCGGCCTCCGTCACCGCAAGGGCCTCCCTGTCCACGGTCAGCGTACCCACACTAACGCTCGTACTCGTAAGGGTAAGAAGCGTCAGGTGGGCGGCAAGAAGAAGTAGGCGAGGAGTAGCTAATGGCACAGAAAAAGAACGCTCGCACTACACGCGTCCGCCGCTCCGAGCGTAAAAACATTGCAGTGGGCCAGGCCCACATCAAGAGCACATTCAATAACACGATTGTCTCTATTTCCGATCCCCAGGGTAATGTAATTTCCTGGCAGTCCGGTGGTACCGTCGGCTTCAAGGGCTCTCGTAAGTCCACTCCTTTTGCTGCACAGCTTGCAGCAGAGGCAGCAGCAAAGGCAGCAATGGAGCACGGTCTCCACAAGGTAGCTGTTTTTGTTAAGGGCCCAGGCTCTGGTCGCGAGACCGCAATCCGTTCCCTTCAGGCAGCAGGCCTTGAGGTTTCGGGTATTCAGGATAAGACACCTATTGCACACAACGGCTGCCGTCCTAAAAAGCGCCGTCGCAACTAGCACGAAAGGACAAGCAAATGGCAATTGATAGGACCCCGGTCCTTAAAAGATGTCGTCAGCTTGGCATCGATCCCGTTGTGATGGGGATCAATAAGACTTCTAACCGTGAGCCACGTCGCCGTCGTCGCCAGGAGAGCGAGTACGGTATGCAGCTCCGTGAGAAGCAGAAGGCTAAGTTCATTTACGGCGTCCTTGAGAACCAGTTCCACGGCTACTATGAGATGGCTAAGAAGAACCCAGGCATTACTGGTGACAACCTGATGAGCATCCTTGAGACTCGTCTTGACAACGTCATCTTCCGCCTCGGCTTTGCTCGTACACGTAAAGAGGCTCGTCAGACTGTCCGTCACGGTCACATCACCGTTAACGGTCAGCGCGTTGACATTCCTTCTTATCGCGTAAAGAGCGGCGATGTTATCGCTGTTGCTTCCAAGGCAAAGGATCTTCTTCCAATCAAGGAAGCTCTCATTTCCTCCGAGCACATGGCAGTTCCTGCATGGCTTGAGGTTGACATTGAGAAGCTGCAGGGCACTGTTCTTCAGCTTCCAACCCGCGATCAGATCGACCTTGAGATTGACGCACAGCTGATCGTCGAGCTCTACTCCAAGTAAGCCCGACCCGTTTTGGAGGTAGCAATGTCCGAATTTATCCGACCAAACGTGTCGGTAGATGAAATCGGCGCAAACGTCGCTCGTGTGAGCGTAGAGCCGCTTGAGCGTGGCTATGGTGACACGCTTGGCAACTCCCTCCGCCGCGTACTGCTTTCCTCTCTTGAGGGAGCTGCGGTTGAGGCCATCCAGATTGATGGCGTTCAGCATGAGTTCACTACGGTTGAAGGCGTCTATGAGGACGTTACTGACATCGTTCTGAACGTTAAGGGCCTAGTTTTCCGCAACACCAACAACTCTGATGAGGCTGAGGCTTCCGTCTCTGTTGAGGGTCCTTGCAAAGTCACTGGTGCTGATCTTGATGTTCCTATGGGCTACGAGCTGGTTAACCCAGCTCAGCACATTTGCACTCTTGCTGAGGGAGCTCATCTTTCCATGAGGCTTCGCCTTGGTAATGGTCGCGGTTATGTTTCTGGTGAGGATAACGAGCGTGAGAGCGATCCAATTGGATTCATTCACGTTGACTCGATCTTCTCGCCAGTTCGCCGCTGCGCTAAGGCTGTTGAGCCTTGCCGTGTTGGCCGTCACACCGACTATGATCGTCTGGTGCTTGAGGTTGAGACCAATGGTGCAATCAGCCCTCGCGAGGCTGTCGTTGAGGCTGCAAACATCATTAACCAGCACATGAGCGCATTCATGGGACTTACTGATTTTGACGAGACTCAGGAAGAGGCTTCGATTTTTGCTAAGGCAGACGTCGAGGACGATTCCGAGCTTGAGAAGCAGGTTGAGGATCTGGACCTTTCCGTCCGTTCTTACAATTGCCTCAAGCGTGCAGGAATTCACTCTGTCCGTCAGCTCGTTGATTTCTCTGAGAACGATCTTCTCAACATCAGAAACTTTGGTGTTAAGTCTATTGAAGAAGTCAAGGAAAAGCTCGAGAGCATGGGCCTGTCCCTTAAGGCTTAGTCGCGCCTTGTCACGCATAGGAGAATGTAAATTATGAGGCACAATAAGAAGAGGGGCATGAAGCTTGGTACTGATGCTAGCCACACCAAGGCCATCAAGAAGAGCCTGATCCAAGCCCTTTTCACTAATGATCGTATTAAGACTCTTGACGTCCGCGCTAAGGCAGTTCGCGGCGAGGTCGACAAGGTCATCACTTGGGCAAAGCGCGGCGACCTTCACGCTCGTCGTCTTGCTATGGCCAAGGTTGGTAACGCAGAGCTTGTTCGTGAGGTATTCGACAAGGCTGCTCAGGGTATGTGGGCTGACCGCAACGGCGGCTACACCCGCATCATGAAGCTGGGTCCTCGTAAGGGCGATGCTTCTGAGGTTGTTATCCTTGAGCTTGTTACCGAGCCAGTTCAGCCAAAGGCTTCTAACAAGAAGGCTAAGGCTACCAAGGTTGCTCCTGCTCCTGTAAAGGAAGAGGAGACCGAGGCTCCAGCAGAGGAGACTGAGCAGACCGAAGAGGCTGCAGAGTAACTTCTGTCAAAGTGAATCTGAAGAGGTCCTGGCTTTTTGCTGGGACCTCTTTTTCAAATGAAGGAGGGTTGTCATGATTGAGTTCAAAAACGTATCTTTTGCATACGGTATGTCAGCTACACCACAATCTATGACTGACTCTGCTTTTGAAGATGACATGAGAGCCACTGAGAGCCAATCTCCGCACCCAATGGCACTTACCCTTGATAACGTTTCATTTACCCTAAAGCCGGGCTCTAGAACGGTTGTGCTTGGCCACAATGGTTCAGGCAAGTCAACGCTTGCAAATCTTTGTAATGCATCACTTTTTCCTCTATCCGGAGAGGTTTTAGTAGACGGCAATTCAGTGACCGTAGTGCCGTCTACTCAGATTTCTTCCGTTGTGGGAATGGTTCGTCAAGATCCAACAGCGCAGCTTGTTTGTGCAACTGTCTTTGATGAAGTTGCCTTTGGCCCTGCTAATCTTGGTTTGCCAAAAGAAGAGATAGTTTCTCGCGTTACTCAAACACTGGAACTTTGTGGCATTGCCAATTTGATTGACGCGCCTACTCATACGCTTTCTGGAGGCCAACAGCAGCTAGTTTCTATTGCGGCAGCGCTTTCAGTGCATCCACGTTATCTGGTGCTTGATGAGGCATTTGCTCAGCTTGATACGCGATTTAGAAATCACCTTTCTAAGCTGGTAAACAACCTTGTGGCTAACGGGATGGGTGTGCTTGAGATCTCTCATTCATTTGAGTCTTTACCTGGGGCTGATCAGGTACTTGTTTTGGAGAAAGGCCAGCTGGTTTGGACGGGCACTCCCACAGAGTTTCTCTCAGACGCAGATATAATTGCGCGCGCCGGATTTGATGATGCGCTTACGGGAACAGCTCATCTAGCAGCGCAGGCTGGCTATAACTTTGACGTGCCTCTTAACGCATCAGAGTTTGTTGCGTTTCTTGTTCAGAACAACCTTGCGTTTGACGCTTTGGATACCCTTGTGTACCAGCGCGCCCTTAAGGTGGTGCGAGCAAATAACTATGACGGAATTCAAGCGCTTGGAGAGGCGCACGAGCTGGCAATTTGTGGCGTATCTCATGCGTTTGACAAGCCAGTTTTGCACGATATAACGCTTTCTTCCACGGGGGAGCTTACCGTTTTGGTGGGCGCTTCTGGTTCTGGAAAAACAACCTGCGCCCGAATAGCTGCTGGCCTCATAGAGGCTGATACTGGTCATGCAACAATTGATGCACGACTGGTAAGTCCTGGAGATGTCGGCATGTGTTTCCAGCGCCCCCAGGATCAACTTTTTGCCCAAACTGTTGCTGAAGATATTGCGTTTGGTCCAACTAACAAGGGTTTCTCGCCAGATGATGTTGAGGCGCTTGTTGCGTATGCGGCAGAACGTGTTGGTTTGGACCAGCAGGTCCTGGACGCGTCTCCGTTGACGCTTTCTGGTGGTCAGGCTCGCCGTGCGGCTCTTGCGGGAACGCTGGCCTGCGTAACGTACGCGGTTGTGTTTGACGAGGCAACGTCTGGGCTTGATGGCAAGGCGCGCTCGCAGGTGCTGCATCTTGCTCGTGAGCTTGCAAACGAGGGCAAGGCAGTTCTTGCAATCACGCACGACGTAAGCGAATGGCTTCCTTTTGCCGATAGAGTAGTGTTTCTCGAGAAGGGCTGTGTTGTTGCAGACGTCAATGTACAAGAAGCGCAGACAAATCCGGAGGTCTACGAAGCTGCGCAGCTTGATTGCCCGCTGTTTGTAAGCGTATTGCATGAGCTTTTGGAGGCTTGCTATGTCTAAGTGCCCCTGTGCTCTGCTTAAGCGTATCTCGCTTGCCTCGTTGACAGCGCAGACAAAAATCGTTGCCACCCTTGTGGGAATTGTTGCTCTTTTCTGTATACAGCAGCCACTTGCATTTGCTGCATTTGCTTTGATTTGTGTGAGCCTTCTTTGGAGCGCTCGTGTAAGTATTTTGGAGTTTTTGCGCGTGGCAAAGCCTGCAGCTTTTGTTTTGCTCCTCTCATTTGTGGCCAATACGCTG
>CAUTOT010000044.1:0-9372 GCA_963539765.1 uncultured Atopobium sp.
ACCCATGGGTCACTACCTTGTCTTTTGTTGTTGCACTAGCAATGAGAATTCAAGGCGCAAAAAAGAAGGACGCAGATGCCAGAAGCATCTACGTCCTTCTCGCTCTACAAAAGGGGAGTGGATTACTCTTCAACCTCAAGAAGCTCAATGTTGAAGTTAAGGTCTTTACCAGCCATTGGATGGTTGGTGTCAAAGACGATAGTGGTACCGTCGTTAGAGACAACGGTTGCCATAACAGGGTATCCCTCAGGGGTGCCCAGAGTAACCTGCTGACCTGCAACAAGATTCTCAGAGCCTGGAAGCTGAGCTACGGGAACAGGCTGCACTGCCTCTTCATGGCGCTCACCATATGCCTCAGCTGCTGGAATGTGGACATCAACAATCTGGCCAACGGTCATATCTTTGACAGCCTCGTCAAAGCCTGGAATCATCTGACCAGCCATGCAGGTAAATGCCAGTGGCTCGTTGCGATCGCGGGAGGAGTCAAACTTGGTTCCGTCATCAAGCGTGCCGACGTAGTGGACCTTTACCTTTTTACCTTCGTTGCTCATGAAACTCCAATCGTTAAAAACATATCTTTGGCATTCTACCCAAGAGTGACGCAAATCAACCTTTGAATGATAAAGGTATAAAATACTTTACATTCAGTTTGAAAGGTTTGTAATGGAAGCTCGTTTAGCTCCTCATAATTTTATTGGTGTATTTGACTCGGGCGTTGGTGGCATGAGTGTGCTTAAACACCTTGTTGCTCAAATGCCTCACGAGGAATTTCATTATTTTGGCGATTCTGCATTTGCTCCTTATGGCACTAAACCAAAAGCGCAGATTGCCCAGCGCTCTGCGGCTATTGCTAAAAAGTTTATTGATGAGGGTGCTAAAGCGCTGGTTATAGCTTGTAATACTGCTACAGCTGCTGCTGCAGATGAGCTGAGGGCAACCTATCCTCATGTACCTATTGTGGGTGTTGAGCCAGCTCTTAAGCCTGCCGTAACTGCATATCCTCATGGAACAGTGGTTGTTCTGGCTACAAAAGCAACGCTCTCTTTGCAGAAGTACCACAACCTTGAGTCGCGCCTGCATCCTTCTGCAAAGATTATCTCTATTCCAGGAGAAGGCCTGGTGGAGCTTATTGAATCTGGTCAGGCTGATTCAGAACAGATGCATAAACGACTGACCGAGCTTTTGGGAGATTATACTGGCCAGGTAGATGCCGTGGTTCTTGGGTGTACCCATTATCCCTTTATCAAGAAGCAAATTAGCTCTGTTTTAGGAGACGTAGAATTTTTTGACGGTGGTGCAGGCGCCGCTCATCAGCTTAAGCGTTTGCTTGGACAGGCAAACTTGCTTGCTTCTGCAGATGCCGCTGCTGACAAGAACACTAGCGCCGTAGAGCCTGATATTTTATTCTCATCAAGCATAGATACTCCTGAAGAATTGAAGTTCTACCAGGAGTTCTTCTCGCAAGATATGTAAGCGTAGCTAGGTAAGCGTATTACTTGAGCTTAGTCTCAAGCCACTTTTTGAGGACTACGGCATTGTTGTACGTAGTGTCTTTATCCGAGAAAAGCAGTGTTACGGTAGATTGATCAAGCTTCTTAAGCTGTTCAACAAAGGCATCTGCGTCAGGATTGCTGCCAAGTTCAGCTGTATAGGTAGACACAAAGCTATCAAAGCGCTCTGGATCGTGGTTGAATGCTTTTCTGCACTCAGTAGTAGGAGCAATGGTTTTAGCCCATTCATCAGCGTGTAGGTTCTCTTTTTTGATACCACGAGGCCACAGTCTATCTACCAGCACGCGATACCCATCGTCAGCTTCTGGTGTGTCGTAAGTTCTCTTAAGTTTGATATTCATTTTTGCTCCCTTCAGCTCATGTACGTTATACCGCAAAATATCTATTCGGTTACAAACTACTTAATAGGACTAGGTATTCATATCCGCATGTTTATGATGAAGTTCATTCTTTAAAACCCACGGAGAAAGGAAAGCCATGGCAAACTCAGTGGAGAAGAAAGACATTGATTGGACAGCGCTTGGCTTCGCATATACGCAGTGTGACTACAGCTACGTTGCCCACTACAAAGACGGTGCTTGGGATGAGGGTGGCCTTACCACCGATCACAGCATTACACTGTCTGAATGCGCAAACATCTTCCATTATTGCCAGGAAGTTTTTGAGGGCTTAAAGGCCTATACCACAGTTTCTGGCGATATTGTCTGTTTCCGTCCTAATCTCAATGCTCAGCGTATGGTTGACTCTGCATCTCGTCTTGTCATGCCACCATTTCCTGAGGATAGATTTGTTGCTGCTGTTAAAGAGGTTGTTTCTGCAAACGCAGCTTGGGTTCCACCATTTGGCACGGGTGCTACGCTGTATGTTCGTCCCTTTATGATTGGTACCGGAAATACTGTTGGTGTTAAGCCATCTCCTACCTATGAGTTCCGCATTATGGTCACTCCAGTTGGAGCTTATTACTCTAACGGCGTTGCTCCTGTTGCACTGACCGTTTCTCCTTATGACCGTGCTGCTCCTCACGGAACCGGTAACATCAAGGCTGGCCTTAACTACGCCATGTCTCTGTACCCAACCACCTGGGCACATGAGCAGGGCTTTGCAGACAGTATGTATCTTGATTCTGGCTCTCGTACCTATGTTGAGGAGTCCAGTGGCGCAAACTTCCTCTTTGTTGATAAAGAAGGAACCCTGGTTATTCCACAGTCTTACACAGATTCCATTTTGCCTTCTATTACCCGTCGCTCTCTGGCAACGGTTGCTAAAGACCTGCTTGGTATGAAGGTTGTTGAGCGTCCTGTTCGCTTTGACGAGCTTGACCAGTTTGTTGAGTGCGGCATGTGCGGTACCGCTGCTGTTATTTCTCCTGTTGGCAAAGTTGTTGACGGACAGAAAGAGATTGTTTTTGGTGCTGGTATGGAGGCTGTTGGACCAGTTATGTCTAAGCTCCGCAACACGCTGACCAGCATTCAGTCTGGCGAGATTGAGGCTCCAGAGGCAGACTGGATTTGCAAGATTTGCTAAGGCCTGCGTTTTCAATAGCGCTTTGCTTTTAACACAAAGGCGAGAAGATCAATCGATCTTCTCGCCCTATGTTTATCTGCAAAAGCAGGATACGTACGACAACTATGCCTTGACGCTTAAGCCTTGTGGGAAGAGCCCAGGTTATCCATGTGGCTTGCAACAATCTGAGTGATTGCTTCCATACCAGGAACGGAAGGCTTCTTTGGATCAAAGTTGCCAGGGTTTTCTGACATGTACTTCATGAAGGCTGCAGTGAAGACCTGGCGAAGTTCGGTTGCGTAGTTAACCTTGCAAACACCGTTCTGGATTGCTTCTGCTACCTGGTCATCTGGAACGCCCGAGGTGCCGTGAAGAACCAGAGGAATATCAAGGCGCTGACGGATTGCCTTGAGGACGCCCTGCTCAATGTGAGGTGTGCCATGATAGACGCCGTGAGCGGTACCAACGCCAACTGCAAGAGAAGTGCAGTTAGTGCGAGCGACAAACTCCTCAGCCTGGTCTGGATCAGTGTAGTGGTTCTCGCCCTCAACAGCTGGGCCGTCGTCCTCTTTACCGCCAACTTTGCCAAGCTCAGCCTCAACAGGAAGGTTGATAGGACCAGCAAACTTGGTTACGGATGCGGTAAGTGCAATGTTGTCCTCAAATGGAACGTGAGAGCCGTCAATCATGACGGAAGTGTAACCGGCACGAGCTGCCTGAATGCAGCGGTCAAAGCCGTCACCGTGATCTAGGTGAAGAGCAACAGGAACAGTTGCCTCTTCAGCAGCACAACGAACCATAGCAGCAAAGTAATCAAGGCTTGCGTACTTGATGGTGCCAGGAGTGGTCTGAAGAATAACAGGGGAGCGGCGCTCTTCTGCTGCCTTAACAACAGCCATTACAAACTCAAGGTTCTCAACGTTAAAGGCGCCAACAGCATAATGGCCAGCCTGTGCGTCAAGAAGCATCTGCTTAGTAGTAACGAACATCTATTGCTCCTTTCGCCCTAAAGGGCTCTTTGATTGACTAAAAAAAATTGTAACGTTTCTCTTACTCTGTTACGTAACTTTTCTAGAAATAGTTTTGTCTTTGTAACCTTTGGCGAGAAACCCGTCTTGCTTCATCTTATTCAGCAATCTTCTTGATTGTGACCTGCTTCTGAATCTTAGTTGCAACATCTTGATCAAAGCGACCGGTACCTGCAGATAAACAACTTGCGGTAGCACATGAAAGCGCAAAAGTAAGACACTCTGAAGTTGGTTTTTGCTGAGCAAGTGCAACAGCAAATGAGCCAACAAGGGTATCTCCTGCACCAACAGGATTGATAGCTTCAATTTTTGGAGGATTTGCTCTAAAGGTTCCTTCATCAGAAACCATGAGCGCACCTTTTGCACCAAGCGAGACAACTACAATTTTAATGCCGCGTTTGTACAGCTCCTGAGCTGCCTTTATAACCTCGTCTTCTGTAGTTACTTCTCTTCCTAGAAGTTGACCGATTTCATCGGTGTTTGGTTTGATCATGGTAGGAAGGGCATCAATACAGGAGGTGAGCAGTGCACCTGATGCGTCTACAATGCAAGGTACGCCCGCAGCCATGGTCTCTTCAATAAGTTCTTTGTAATTTTCGGCAGAAATGCCCTTGGGAACACTGCCATTAAAGGTAACAACTTCGGCTTCTTTGGTAAGCTGCACAAGTTTTGCCTTGAAAGCAAGGAATTCTTCAGGAAGTACAGGCTGTCCAGGCTCTAAGAATTCAGTTGATTGCCCGTTTGGCTCCAGGATATTAATGCATGAGCGGGTTTCTTGCTCAGTATAAATAAAATCGCTGGTAATACCATCTTTATGAGCCAGCTCAACAAGGTATCTTCCGTTATTACCGCCAACAAATCCTGTGGCACAAACGGGGTAGTTAAGGGTGGTAATGGCTCGAGAGGCGTTAAGACCCTTGCCACCCGCGCTGTTATCTACTACCGAGACTCTGTGTACCGTTCCATCTTCAACAGGAGAGTCCAAGTAGTACGCCTTATCAATGGATGCATTGAGTGTTACGGTAACAATCACGCATATCACCTCGTCTAAAAGACAGTGCACACAAAGTGTTCAGAGGAAAGCAGGGGCGAGAAACACTATGGAACAGCGCCACTGCAAATGAAATTGAGTTGAATCTATTTAACCAAAGCGCCATCAAGAAGCTATTCTTTAGATGTTCTAAAAAAAGATACCAGTACATAATTTCTTAATACCAATTTTATTTTCTCACCATATTTGAGCAGGATTTTAGGGTTGTTTACTACATTTATTACGTATAAAGGTACGTTATAAGAACTTCTCATTTTTCAAGGATAGCTCTAAATTTTTAGTGCATCATCACAATTTATCCATATATCTACCTGCGAAAATAACAACGTGTATACCGTTTACGGTAAAAATAGTACCGTTAAGCCGCCGATTGTTAACGTACACATCACAAGATGCTCACTAGACTATACTTATATTAGGTTGTTATCTGGTATCTACCACTTAGAGGGAAGCTTCAACACCCCTAGTTTTCCGTGTAGCTCTCCAGATAGTTTCCAACTCTTTGAAAGGAGTTTGACATGGTAGGTTGCGTTTTAACTGGTCATGGAACTTTTGCAAACGGTCTTGCTGATGCTTTAAAGATGATTGCTGGTGAGCAAGAAGCTTTTGTTCCCGTTCCTTTTATTGAAGCCGGTGCTGCAACGTTCCCAGAAACTCTTTCTGCAACAATTTCCGATCTTCTTGATACTACTGACGGTGTGCTAGTTTTCTGCGATCTACTTGGCGGAACACCTTTTAATCAGGCAATGATTATTGCTCAGAATTACTCAAATGTAGAAGTAGTTACCGGTACAAACCTTCCTATGCTTCTTGAAACACTTGGTAGTCGCATGGCAGATACCTCTCTTGAAGAGCTGGTTGAGACTGCCGTTTTAGCTGGTAGCCAGGGAGTTGTTCATAAGCGTCTTGAGCTTGAGGTTGAGCCAGAAGATGACATCTTCGGAGACGATGGTATTTAAGTAGCGTTTTGTTGTTGAGTTAAGGAGATGCACATGGCAAATCTAGCAGAGAACATTCTTGCTTCATCCATTGTTCTTCTCGCGTTCTTAGTAATTTTGGGCCTTATTTATTCCTTCTTTATTTGGAGAGCCTCTTCTAAAAAGGCGGGAACAACTTCAGAGTTTCTGAAGAATCTTCATGCAGGTCAGAAAGTTAAGACTAACAGCGGAATGTATGGCGTAGTTAAAAACGTCAAAAAAGAAACAGTAGATGTTGAGTTTGCTCCAAATGTGGTCATCACGTTGGATCGTTGGGCGTTAATCAGCGTTTCCAACAATAAATAAATTTGCAGTAAAACACGCAGCGCAAGTTGCGAGTAGTGCGATGAAAATCGCAGATAGCACGCACAAGTGTGCGTGCAAAGAGAGGAGAACTTGTTATGGGAGAACCAGATATCAAGCTTGCTCGAATCGATAATCGTTTGATTCATGGTCAGGTTGCTACTCAGTGGAACGGTACCCTTGGAACAAATCTCATCCTTGTTGCTAATGACGAGGTCGCAGGCAATAAGATGCGTCAGGGCCTCATGGATATGGCTGCACCAAACGGCGTTGCAACCAGGTACTTTACGCTCCAGAAAACTATCGATGTTATCCACAAGGCTTCAGCAAGCCAGCACATTTTCTTAGTTGCCGAGAATCCAGAGGATGTCCTCACTCTGGTTAAGGGCGGTGTTCCAATCAAAAAAGTGAACATCGGCAATATGCACATGGCTGAGGGAAAGCGACAGGTCGCCACAAGTGTGGCGGTAGACGATAAGGACGTCGCTGCCTTTCGTGAGCTTCAGGAATTGGGGGTGACTCTAGAGATTAGGCGTGTTCCTACGACCCCGGTCGAGGATATCTCAAAGCTATTCGAGTAAGTTTTGCGCGCAACTTCCTGGTAGAGATTACAAAAAGTTGCAATGGTGCAACGTTTCTAGCAGGTTGGCAAAGGTATTCGGATAGTCTGCCGATCATCGTCATCGGTAGTTATGGTGTGTTTGAAAGGAGGAGTTAAGATGGATGTTAGCCCTATTCAGGTGTTATTAATTTTCATCGTTGCGTTTATCGCTGGCATCGATCAGTTTAGTTTCCTCGAGTCTCTTTACCAGCCAATCGTAACTGGTTTTTTGGTTGGTTTGATTCTTGGTGACGTTCAGACTGGTCTCATTGTTGGTGGTACTTATCAGCTTATGACCATCGGTAACATGCCTGTTGGTGGTGCTCAGCCACCTAACGCTGTTATCGGCGGCATTATGTCTGCAGTCTTTGCAATCACTACTAAGCTTGAGCCAATGGCCGCTGTAGCTGCAGCAATTCCATTCTCTCTGCTTGGTCAGTATGCAGTAACCATCATCTTTACCATTATGTCTCCTGTAATGGCAACTGCTGATGCATACGCCGAGAAGGCCGATCCTAAGGGAATTGCTCGTATCAACTATGGTGCAATGGCTGCTCTTGGTCTCTTCTTTGGTGTCATTGTTACCCTGTTCTTCCTGGGTGGTGCTGCATTTGGCACTCAGATCACCACTGCAATTCCAAAGTGGCTCATGAATGCACTGTCCGTCGCTGGTGGCATGATGCGCTTCGTCGGCTTTGCAATCCTGCTGAAGGTTATGGTTTCTCGCGAGCTTTGGGGCTTCTTCCTCATGGGCTTTGCAGCTGCAATCGTATTTATCAGCATTCCTGAGCTCTCTGGTCCAGCACTTCTGCTTCTTGCTCTCATCGGCTTTGGTATCGCATTCTGGGATTACCAGCTCCAGACCAAGATGAAGAATGCTGCTCCTGCTGTTGTTGCTGGAGGTGACTTCGAAGATGGCATTTAATATTCCTGATACCTATCAGAACACCACTCCTGCTGAGCCACTTGATCAGAAGACGCTCAACAAGATGGTATGGCGTTCCCTGTTCCTGCAGGCTTCCTTCAACTACGAGAGAATGCAGGCAGCTGGTTGGCTCTACGGTATCCTCCCTGGTCTTGAGAAGATTCACGGCGACAACAAGGATGACCTTGCTGCTTCCATGAGTCACAACCTTGAGTTCTACAATACCCACCCATTCTTGGTCACTTTTGTTATGGGTATTGTTCTCTCCCTTGAGCAGAACAAGCTGGATATCCCAACCATTCGTGCAGTCCGCGTTTCTGCAATGGGTCCTCTGGGCGGCATTGGTGACGCACTGTTCTGGTTCACCCTTGTTCCAATTACTGCTGGTATTACCTCTAACATGGCAATTTCCGGCAATGTCTTTGCACCATTCTTGTTCCTTATCATCTTCAACATCGCACAGTTTGCTGTACGTTATTGGCTGATGAACCTTTCCTACAAGATGGGTACTGACGCAATTACGCTGCTTACCGAGAACGCAAAAGAGTTCACTCGTGCTGCTTCTATCCTCGGTGTTTTTGTTGTTGGCTGCCTGGTTGTCTGCTACGGTGGAACCAAGCTTGGCGCTGGCGCAAACATCCCTAACGGTGAGACACACAGTGTTGTTCTTTCTCAGGTAACTCTTTCTGATGAGCAGCTTGCTTCTGGTCAGTATGACAAGGCACTTTTTGCTGAGGGCACCTATGCTGACTACAAGAAGGATCCTGAGTCCGTTAAGTTCATCGGCGGCAAGACTGCTGACGGTAAGGATGGCACTACTGCTATCGCTCCAGTTGGCAATGGCGTTAACCTGGTAACTGTTGGCGAGGAAGTTACTTCTCCTGTCTCCATTGACATCCAGAAGATCCTCGACGGCGTTTGTCCAAAGCTTATTCCACTGGCTCTTACCCTCTGCCTGTACTATCTCATGGCAAAGCGTAACTGGACTCCAATCATGTGCATCTGCCTGCTTCTGGTAATTGCACTTCTTGGTTCTGGCTTTGGCGTTCTCCCATATATTTGGGGTTAAGTAAGTGTGACGGGTGTCCACTTAGTGGGCACCCGTCTTTTTATAGGAGAGTTTGATGACAGCTTTTATGGGAAGACAGCCACTCTACGAGCAGCTAGCAAATATGCTGCGCTATCGTATTGAGAACGAGATGGATCCAGATGATCCACTTCCTTCTGAGCGTGAACTCTCCGATTCCTACGGACTTTCTCGCACCACGGTAAGACTTGCCCTGCAAGAGCTTGAACACATGGGGCTCATTTATCGCCAGCGTGGCCGCGGTACCTTTGTTGCAGACGTCTCTGAACGTGCAACAGACCTTATGGGAGGATATAGCTTTACTGACCAGCAGCGTCAGTTGGGCCGAGTTCCTAAGACAACTATTCTGGAGTTTGACACTATTGAGGCTAATAAGTTCTTAGCCC
>CAUTOT010000045.1:0-9288 GCA_963539765.1 uncultured Atopobium sp.
TTACAGGAGCACTGTAGCTATTGCTCGCGTATTGCTTGCTCTAGCACTGGTTTTATCGGTAGCGTCAACAACTACACCCACGCAGCTTGCTGACGGCTTTTCTGTACTGTTGATGCCTCTGCGCCTTATTCGTGTTGACGTTGACGGCCTGAGTATTGCGCTCTCAATTGCGCTGCGAGCAATTCCTCTTACCCTCGAAGAGCTCGACAGAATTAGAGCAGCTCAACGGGCACGCGGGTTTAATTTTGAATCAGGCAGTATTGTTGAGCGAATCAAAAAGTGGTTTACGCTTCTGGTGCCGCTCACCGTATCGCTCTTTCAGCGAGCCGATCAGATGGCGCAAACTATGATGGACCGCTGTCTTGGGGCCGCAAAACGTACACGTATCTCCGCAAAAATGCAGCTTGTAGACTGGGTTGTGCTTCTGCTCTGGTCTGCCGTGTGCTTTGGTCTTGCAACGCTGTAGTGGTCCTACAATGCTGCAGCGCTGGCGTTTGTTGTCGCGTAGCGTGCGCTTTCTTTGAGCCTACGATACAATCACTTTGTTGCGCCAAAAGTCTTTTCAGGGAGCTTCATGAACTCAGAAACGTCACAGAACAATGCATCAAACTGCAACGTTTATGCATGCGAAGAACCTTCTGCTGAACCATCAGCTGCCGAGGCTCTCTCTGACGCCTCTGCTGAGCCTGAAGCTACGCTTGTCATCAAGCTAGGTTATCGCGGCGCTGCCTTCTGCGGCTTTGCTGAGCAGCCAACCCAGCGCACCGTGGCAGGAGACCTTCGTCGCGCGCTTCAGACCGTTTTGCGCAGAGAGGTTGAGCTCACCTGCGCGGGCAGAACCGACGCCGGCGTACATGCCCAGGCTCAGTACGTAAGCCTTCCCGTATACGGCTCTGAGCTGGCGCTGTCTGGCGAGAAACTCGTCCGCTCGCTTACCGCTCTGACCGACGATGACATCTCTATCCGACAACTCTTCTGCGCCCCACAGGGTTTCTCGGCACGCTTTGATGCCCAGGCTCGCTCGTACCGCTATCGCATTTGTGCAGATAGCGCTCGTCCCGTGCTGGGCTGGGACCACGTGTGGTGGTACAACGGTCACTTGGATGCAGAGCTTATGGACAAGGCGGCGCAGGCGCTGGTGGGAGAGCACGATTTCAAGAGCTTCTGCAAGGCAATTTCTGCCGAGGGCAAGCCAACGCATCGTTTTGTGGAGCGCCTTACGGTAGAAGAAATTGAAGAGGCTAGCGAGAAACTCATTGCAGTTGATATCACGGGCAATGCCTTCTTGCATAACATGGTGCGCACGATTGTGGGTACGCTGGTTGAGATTGGCCGCGGTCACAGACCTGTTGAATGGATCGACGAGGTTCTAGCTGCTCAGAACAGAATTGCTGCTGGCAGTTGTGCACCAGCTCAGGGACTCACGTTTGTAAACGTTCGCTATCCAGAGGGTGTTTTGCAACCCTGGTAGCGCTTTCGGCTCTTTGATCGCCTCGGTTTCTGAGCGCCAATCCGGCTTCATCGGTCTTCTCGCGCCGTTTACGAAGTCTTTTCTACCACTTGTATTGTGTGCGGTGGTTTCCCTCGCAAAGAAATAGCATCATAGAAGAGAGCGTCTTTTTTAGGAGCTCTTGCAGAACTGATGAACAGTGAGGCAGGGAGCCAGTATGTTTAGGAAAAGAGAAAGATTTGAGCGCAGCGATGTTCCGCGTGAGAATCCCTATACCAACGTAATCGGCCTTGCTGTTGTTGCCATTGTTGCTGTTCTTGTAGGCATTGTTGTTGTAACTCTTTGGGATCGCGCGCAGCTTGAGTCTCACCTGGGAGATCATGGGCTTAACAAGGCTATAAAGAGCCAAAGTGTTTCAGGCAATCCGGATGGCACTACACAATCTGATGATGACTTTCTTACCTATGCCGTTATCAGCACAAATTCGCTTAAGGCAGGGGAGTCGACGCTTCAGTCTATACGGCTTTTGGTCATTGATCGCACGCAGGGAACCGGACATATAGTGTCTATTCCTACTGATGTGTTTGCAGAAGTAGACTCAAACGCTAAAACACTGGCAGATATTTACAAAGATGACGGTCAGAGCGCTTTTGTTAGCGCACTTGCTTCTGTCACCAACATCAAGATCACACACGTTATCATAGCCACAGATGATGTATGGGAGAAAATCTCGGCACTTTCTGGCTCGGGTGCGCGCTCGCTGGTAAGCAATGCATCTAGCCTGTTGTCCTCTATGATCACCGATATGAAGCCAAACCAGCTTCTAGAGCTTGCAGAGATAGTACAGCCCATTGGCGTGTCTAATCTTGAGCATGATGAAGCTCCTGTGGTTGAAGGTTCAAGCGGCACTACTGTTGACTCTACGGCCTTAGGAAAACTTGTTGGCATGCTCGTATAGACGTTATGGGCATTATGTGTAGCGCCGTCTCTACAAAACAGGTCAGATGTCCACATAACAGCAGTTAAACACGTTATGTGGAGAGATTTTGATAGAATAAAAATGTCTTTTTAATTCACTTTTACGGGTAAACTGGTATCTAAAAATTAGGACCAGTTTGGGGGATGTGGAATGCACGAGCGCTCATACAATCCACATATGATTTCGGTTCTCATGGCTGCTGATAATGATGCTGATGCTATTAGAACGGTAATTAGGCAACTGCAAGAGCAGACCTATCCTCATTGGGAGCTCATCATTGTTGACAACAGCTCTGACCCTCAGATTGCTCGCATGTTGGATAACCTTGCTAATCAAGAGCCTCGTTTAGATGTCCTGTTCCAGTCGGGCATTAGCCATTTTGTTGCGCTTGAGATTGCTCAGGGTCGTGCTCGTGGAGCTTATACGCTTACTACTGAGCCTTCTTATAGGTTTAATCCCCATGTTTTGCAGAAGCTCTATGCTGCAGCTACTGCCCTCGGTCCTGTTGGTTCACCTAAAGCGGCAGATATTGTTATTGCGCACATGAAAAACGCCAATTCACCTATGGAATGCAAAAAGGCTTTTGGTGCAAAGGCTTCTGCGTTGTCGCAGGTATTTGAGGAGTCACAGCTTCCTTATTTGACGTCTATGAGCGGAAAGTTGTGCTCAACACGTATTTTGACCGATATCAAACATGAGCCAGAGACTGATGGTGAGTGCAATTTTGTAGGCTACTGTTTTGAGATTGCAAAAAACATTACGTACGCTCCTGAAGCAATTTTTGTGGATGTACCAGCAGACTCTTCTAAGGAAGAAGATACTATTACTGCCGCTATGGATAAACTTACCCAAGAGTGTCAGACACTTGGTGCTCTTGCCAAGCATCTTGGCTTTGCAAACTCCAAGAAAGTTCAAAAGTTGATTAGTCGTTATCTGATCAGCAAGCTTCTTAAGAACATGTATCCTGTTTTTAACGGAGAATCCCAGCTCAGCCATGAGGAGAAAGAAAATCTGATTGTTAAGATTCTTTCTAATCCTGTAGCTCATCTTATTGTTACTGAGGCAACTTCTCCGCGATTGGTTGCTCATGCTTTGCTTGGTGCCATTTTGTCTACCACAGTGCAGGCGCGCTATGCCTATGCACGAAGAGCTGTATGGTACGCACGCTTTATGCGTATACCTCTTGCGTAAGTAACTTCATGTAAGGTTGGACGGTATTTGGTCGCTTGATGTTCGTCAGCCTTAGCGCCTATCCATAAGCGATTTGAATGTCTGTGCAATGCCGTCGTTTTTGACGCGGAAGAATCCCTCTTTGGCTAGATATGCATAGCGAGCAAACTTATCATCTTTTGGCAAAGCAATACCTCTCACCTGCGCAAAGAGTGCCTTTCCTGTGCTCGAGATTGCAGGGTTTTCAAACACGCGCTTTGCATCCATGCGCTCAAAGCTCTTGGCGAGAAGATCGTGCACTTCTGAGTCAATCTGACCTGCAGCACCATGTTCTTCTCGCCAGATAAGTGCGTCTTTTGTGAGCAGTGCGTAGTTGATACCGCGCAGCGTGAGCGCGTTGAGCACTACGCCTGAGGTGATGTTGCGTGCATCCACAACGTCCATCATGTCATTCCAGCGCTCAAGCGGAATTTTGGGCTGACGCTGCGCAAAGGTGGCAGCTTCTGCATAGCCATTCTCGCGATAGTTGTAAAGCGCTGAGTCTGTGTACACCAAACGGGTACCACAGCAATGTGAAGCAATAAGGAAGGGGTTGTCTACCCAGCCTGCACCAGGGACTTCTTTAAAGCTGATGTTGTTCTGGGTCAAGAATTCTTTGCGATAGAGTGCCGTCCAAATGGCAGGATGGTGCAACAGAAGCTGAGCCATCTGGTCAATAGAACAGGGCTGATGCTTGGGTTTGACGCGGCCCTTATAAGCGCATGGAATCCTGTGCTCGCCAGAACCAGCAGCATTTTTTACCTGCGCTTTTACTCCTGCTCGACCGTTTTTCTGATTGCCAAACACACGCCAATACGCAGAACGTGCAATATCTACCTGGTCTTCTCCGCCGTTTGCTTGGATAAGATCAACAAGCTCTTGAACCATAGTTGGCTCAAGGTAATCGTCAGGCTCAACAATTCCTACCCATGTGCCGTGAGCTGCGGCAATACCACGATTACATGTTTTTCCGTAACCTTCGTTTGCTTTATCTATGATGACAAGGCGCCCATCGCGGGCAGCATATGCTTCTAAAAGAGCTAAAGACGAGTCAGTTGAGCCGTCGTTTAAGCAGATAATCTCCAGGTTGGTATAGCTCTGCGATTGAATGCTTGCCAGGCACTGCTCCAGATAATCCTGAACGTTATATATAGGCACAACAAGAGAAACCAAGGGTTGGTGGTTTTGCGTGTGACTCATCTAAACTCCTTTTGATTGCTGCTCTATACTATAGAGGCACTCACCCACTCACGAAGTCACATTTTGGGGAAATATGAAGCGCACTGCTCTTGTCATAGTTACCTTCAAACGCCAGGAACTGCTCTCTAACCTGCTCAATTCCATTACGCAGCTTACGCAGGCACCATGGCGCATCATTGTTGTGGACAACGAGAACTCCTCTGAAACAGCCTCACTTGTGTCTGACTTTTCCGAGAAGGTCAAAACCTTGTGGGGAGAAACCACTACAGATCTTGATGTCCACGGAGGTACTAATCGCGTGTGCTACGTGCCTATGGAGCAAAACACCGGCGGTTCCGGTGGTTTCTCTGAGGGTGTGCGCGTAGGTTATGAGCTGGGCGCTGAGTGGTTCTGGGTTATGGACGATGACGTTGCCGTGCTGCCTGATGGCCTTGATAAGCTTGACGCATGGTCAGACAAGGCTGAGGTCATCCAGGGCCAGCGCTACGACTTTGATGGCGGTCCTTTCTTCTGGCAGTATCGTTTTAGTACCGCTTTGGGCATCTATAATCCGCTGGCAAAGGCCGGTTTTGATGGCGTTGCGTACCGTGAGTGCAATGTTATGTGCTTTGAGGGCGCCTGCTTTAAGCGCTCTGTAGTGCAGAAGATTGGCTTGCCTGACGCGCGCTTCTTTATCTACTGGGACGATGCTCTGTACGGCTATTTGGCCAGTAAGGTGACACAGCCTATTTTGATTCCAGACTTTGTTCTCTCAAGATGTCGAGAAGTTCCTGGTCAGAGCATTGGTTCTGTGCGTCAGCTTAATTCAACTTCTGATATGACGCGCTATTACATCACACGTAACCGCGGCTATATTGCTCGTTACTTCCAGGTTCACGGTGATTACAATCCTGTGCTCTTTGGTGTTGGCACAGCGCTCACCTTTGCAAAAGAGATTATTCGACTCATTTTGGTAGATAGAGCGCACTTCTCGTCTGGTCTTTCTCGCCTAATAAAGGGCTGGAAGGATGCACGTCTTATCTATAAAGACGCAACTTGGCGTCCGCAACCTCCACTAGACTAGCCATCAAAGCCGATATTTTGTGTCGGCTTTTTTAGTTCCCAAACGCTCAACAAAAGTGAGCGCTGAGGAGTGAATTGTGGCGCATTTGTGAAAGGCGACGAATGCCTACATACAAAAATCGAATTATTTTTTGACCATTAATAAATTTTGTAATTAGCGAAGTTTCTAGCTAATTTTCTACCTGCAGAGATATTGATTGCCATAACGTGTCAATACATAATTTTGTATTCGTGTGGAAATTTCACAATATATTGTTATAGTTCTCGAACTCAAACACTATAAGTTGTGGCATAGTAGTTCCCATCACACAAGCGGGTTCCCAATCACTTCGCTTAGGCAAAAGCTTAGGAACCGCAGTGATAATCCAATTAAACACGCATGAAAGCGTTGCTTTCACCAACGTTTGTTCAAGGAGTTTGCACATGAAGATTATCAAGCGCAATGGCTCAGAGGTTACCTTCGAGGTAGAGAAGATTGTTAACGCAATCGCTAAGGCTAACGCAGAGGTCCCTGAGGATCAGCGCCTGACTGAGCGTGAGATTCAGTTTGCTTCCCTCAACGTTACCGATGAGTGCGAGAAGGCTGGACACACCGTCACCGTCGAGGAGGTCCAGGACCTTGTCGAGGATCAGCTCATGGCTCTTGACCGCTTTGAGGTTGCTCGTAAGTACATCATTTACCGCTACATCCAGAACCAGAAGCGTCACAAGAACACCACCGATGACAAGATTCTGTCTCTGATTGAGTGCAACAACGAGGAAGTCAAGCAGGAGAACTCCAATAAGAACCCTACCGTTGTTTCTGTTCAGCGTGACTACATGGCTGGTGAGGTTTCTAAGGACCTCGTTCAGCGTGAGCTTCTTCCAGAGGATATTGTTGCTGCTCACAATGAGGGTCTTATCCACTTCCACGATTCCGATTACTTTGCACAGCACATGCACAACTGTGACCTCATCAACCTTGATGACATGCTGCAGAACGGCACTGTTATCTCCGGTACTCTGATTGAGCGTCCACACAGCTTCTCTACAGCATGCAACATTGCAACTCAGATTATTGCTCAGGTAGCATCCTGCCAGTACGGTGGTCAGTCCATCTCCCTGGCTCACCTTGCTCCTTTCGTTGATGGTTCTCGTAAGAAGATTCGCAAGACTGTTATGGAGGAGATGAACTCCGTCGGTGTTGAGCTCTCTGCTGAGCAGCTCAACGAGATGGTTGAGAAGCGCCTTCGTGATGAGGTTTCTCGTGGCGTTCAGACCATTCAGTACCAGGTTGTCACCCTCATGACCACCAACGGTCAGGCTCCTTTCATTACCGTCTTCATGTACCTCAACGAGGCAAAGAATGAGCAGGAGAAGCAGGACCTTGCACTCATCATTGAAGAGATGCTCCGTCAGCGTTACCAGGGCGTAAAGAACGAGGAGGGTGTCTGGATTACTCCTGCATTCCCTAAGCTCATTTACGTTCTTGAAGAGGACAACGTTTACGAGGATTCCAAGTACTACTACCTCACTCAGATGGCTGCAAAGTGCACCGCTCGCCGTCTTGTTCCTGACTACATCTCTGAGAAGAAGATGAAGGAGTACAAGCTTTCTAAGGGCGAGAAGGAAGGCGAGGGCGATACCTTCACCTGCATGGGTTGCCGTTCCTTCCTGACTCCAGACCGTTCTGGTAATGGCTTCAACAACGTTGCTCGCGCTAAGAACTATGAGCCAAACAAGCCTAAGTACTATGGCCGCTTCAACCAGGGTGTTGTAACTATCAACCTTCCTGACGTTGCTCTTTCTGCTGGTCGCGATATGGACAAGTTCTGGAAGATCTTTGATGAGCGTCTTGAGCTTTGCCACCGCGCACTTCGCGCTCGTCACGATCGCCTGAAGGGCACCCTGTCTGATGCTGCTCCTATTCTTTGGCAGTACGGCGCACTTGCTCGTCTGGACAAGGGTGAGGTCATCGATCCACTGCTCTACGGCGGATACTCCACCATTTCCCTTGGTTATGCAGGTCTGTATGAGTGCGTTAAGGCTATGACTGGTCACAGCCACACCGATAAAGAGGCAACTCCATTTGCTCTCCAGGTTATGCAGCACATGAACGATAAGTGCACCGAGTGGAAGGAAGCAGAGGATATCGATTACTCCCTCTACGGAACTCCTCTCGAGTCCACCACCTACAAGTTTGCTAAGGCACTTCAGCGTCGCTTTGGTGTTATCCCTGGCATCACTGATAAGGGTTACATCACCAACAGCTACCACGTCCACGTTGCAGAAGAGATTGACGCATTCCAGAAGCTTCAGTTTGAGTCTGAGTTCCAGCGTCTTTCCCCAGGTGGAGCAATCTCTTACGTTGAGGTTCCTAACATGCAGGACAACATCGAGGCTGTCCTCAGCGTCATGCAGTTCATCTATGACCACATCATGTATGCAGAGCTCAACACCAAGTCTGACTTCTGCCAGGAGTGCGGTTATGACGGTGAGATTCAGATTGTTGAGGAGGACGGTAAGCTGGTTTGGGAGTGCCCACACTGCGGCAACCGTGACCAGACCAAGATGAACGTTGCTCGTCGTACCTGCGGCTACATTGGTACCCAGTTCTGGAACCAGGGTCGTACCCAGGAGATTAAGGACCGCGTCCTTCACCTCTAAGTTTTAAGTACTAGACAAACGAGCAGAAGAGCGCCTTAGCCCTTCTGCTCGTTTTTATTATCTCTATCAGGTAACATCCACAATATGTGGAAGTTACCCATCAAAGGTTATGTATGAACTATTCAAATATTAAGTTTTCAGATATTGCAAATGGTGTTGGCGTAAGAACAACTCTGTTTGTTTCAGGCTGCCGTCTGCACTGTGAAGGCTGCTTTAACTACGAGGCATGGGACTTCAAGAGCGGCGGAGAGTTTACTCCAGAAGTTGAGCAAGAAATTATTGACTCCCTTGCACCTGTCTATATCAACGGCCTTTCTATTCTGGGCGGAGAGCCATTTGAGCCAGAAAACCAAGAAGGTCTTGTTGAATTTGTCGAGAAGGTCAGAGCTACCTATCCACAAAAGAGCATCTGGATGTATTCGGGTCACACCTGGGATCAGCTGACCGAGGGAAAGTGGCACACAGAGTACACTGACCGCATTCTGTCTTGTATTGATGTACTGGTGGACGGTCCATGGGTTCAGAGTCTTCACGATATTACGCTGCGCTTTAGAGGCTCTTCCAACCAGCGTCTTATTGATGTCCCTAAAACACTGGCCTCAGGAGAGGTTACCCTTTGGTCCGACGGACCAATGCTGAGCTCTCGAGAGATGTAAAAGCTGCTTATCGCATTAAAAAGCCCGCGTCTGTACCGACCCCCAAAAGTTAGACCAAAATCTAACGATTAGGAGGTCGGTATTTT
>CAUTOT010000046.1:0-9114 GCA_963539765.1 uncultured Atopobium sp.
TTGCCTGATGAGTCCAAGAACCAAACCACGTCAATGCAAGAGCTAAAAACACAAATACACTTGCTAAAACATAGAGTATGTAGCAAAAACGCTTGAAGCCGCTCATAGCACCCCCACTTTCTTTTATATAAACAGTTTAACCCCAATACCGGACAAAAAGAGAATATAAAAACTGCCTCCCGGCGGAAGGCAGTTTTTAGTCTGTATATACCGTTAGCAGAAAACGAACTTAAGCGTTCTTCATAACAACGGAGCGAACAACTCCCGCCGCATCGTCACAGTAATCCAGAACAGTCTCCATGCGGTCAAAAATACGAAGCCAAGCAACGGTGTGGCGACCAGGCATTTCATCACGGAACAAGCGAGAGAGTGCGTTGTGGTAAATAAGGTCTCCCTCGTCCTCAACATGTCCAACGGCAATAGCCTTCTCCATTACGGTAGGATCTTTCTTGTAATCACTCAGAACACTCAGCATCTCCTGGACTGTCTTGCATGCGCGAAGGGTAAGCTCAGCAAGCTGCATAGCCTCTTTACGAGTATCGTCAACGTTAAAGAGATCAAGGCGCTCAGCAACAGAATTCATTCCGTCAACGATGTCATCAAGACGAAGCGCCAAGTCAGAGATGTCCTCACGCTCAAATGGAGTGACAAAGGAAGCGTAAAGCTCCTTCATAATATGCTGGACCTTCTCGTCACACTCACGCTCATATACCTTCATCTGAGGAATACGTGCAGCAGTCTCAGGATAGCCTTCCATAATGACCGCATACTCTTCAGCGGTTTCTACAATTTTGTCGCCAAACTCGCGGAACATGGTGTAGAAGACGTCCTCTTTTGGCTTACCTAGCATGAATCCTCCAATAAAGTTGAGTGGTTCAATAGAACTCGTAAAAGACAGTTATACGTACTTAGAAAATCATCAGGAACAGTTTTGCAAAAAGAAAACCAATAAGTCCGCAGCCAGGGAACGTAAATACCCATGCCGCAACCATTTCTTTTGCAACGCCCCAGTTAACTGAACGAATATTTTTTGCAGCACCTGCGCCCATCATGGCAGTCATTTTTGTATGGGTTGTTGAAACAGGAAGACCAGTCAGCGTGGAAAGTAGCAAAGATGCAGATGCCGAGAAAGACGCGGCAAAGCCCTGATAACGCTCAAGCTTTACCATTTCCATTCCGACTTTTTTAATAATCTTTCTTCCGCCAATCGCAGTACCGATAGACATAAGAGCAGCACACAGTACCTGCAGCCAGAGCGGGAACACATCTGCACCAGCAGCTCCATGACCTGCGGAAAGTGCAATTGCAAGCATGGCAATGGACATGAACTTCTGACCGTCCTGTGCACCATGCATAGCCGCAACAAATGCTGAGCCAACAACCTGCAAATGACCAAACATCTCATCAGCGCGCTGTCGATCAACGTTTACGCAAAGTTTGTTGATTGCTTTAACAATGATCCAACCAGCGGCAAAACCCAGTGTGGTTGAGAAGAGCAGACCAATTAAAACCTTGCTCCACTCGCCCCAGTTAACTGCACCAAAATCACCATGAATCGCAAGTGCTGCACCGGTGAGACCTGCAATGAGTGCATGTGACTCAGAAGTTGGAATACCTAAAGCCCAGGCTCCTACTGCCCAAGTAACAATACCAACACAGCCTGCGGCAAGAGCAACAAGAGCCTCATGGTTATTGCTACCAAAGTCAACCATGCCCAGAATTGTGTCTGCAACTGCAGTTGAAATGAGGCACATAGCCACCAAACCAACAAAGTTGCATACAACACTCATAATAATTGCATGGTTAACTTTAATTGAACGAGTTCCAACAGCCTCTGCAATAGCATTAGCCGCATCGGTTGCACCATTAACAAAGATGCATCCAAAAACAAGGACAATGACGAGGGCTAAAAACGGATTGGCAACCATCATCTCAAAAAAGTGTCCGAGTGTTATCATTCGGTACCTTTCAAACCACTTTCATAACGGGACAATGATAATCGAAATATCGTTCAATTATGTTTAAAAACATTCGAATAGCTAAATCAGCGCAAGTTGTTTCTTACGCCCTGCCTTCTCTCTTATGAAAAATACAAGCTGGCCCAAGAGAGCTACCCAGTTGTCCCAGGAGAGCTACCCAGTTAACCCAGAAGAGTTGCCTCAAAGGGGCTCCTTAGGTTACTAGGCAAGCTTTTTGATAATAGCTGCAGTAATACGAGCAGAACGCTCAGAAGCCTCACGCTCAAACGTTAGATAATCAACACTTGAAGTAGTACCGGGCTTATCGGACATAAGCCTAATTACTACAAAAGGCGTGTGGTTAAGCCAAGCCACCTGAGCAATTGAAGCGCCCTCCATCTCGCAACAATCAGCGCCAAATGTTGTGTAAATATGGTCCGCAAGCTCTGATGAGCTCACAAACTGATCTCCTGAAGCAACACGTCCAGAAATAACCTGCAGTTCAGGAGCTACTTCTTTAGCCGATGCAAGAGCATGCTCAACAAGATCCTTATCTGCTGTAAACGAGAAAACCGGAAGGCCTGGAATTTGACCAGCGGCAAAATTGAGAGGACCCACGTTCATATCGTGCTGAACTAAATCAGAAGAGATAACAATATCCCCTACCTGCAGCTCAGGGCTAAGAAGTCCTGCAATACCAGTATTAATCACATGCGTTACCGCAAATGTATCAATCAGAATCTGTGTGCATGATGCGGCATTGACCTTGCCAATTCCTGACTGAACAACAACTACAGGAACTTCTCCCAAACGGCCTTCAACAAACTGCATACGAGCCTGTTCATAGGTACGCTCAATGGTCATCTGCTCTTTTAACAGCGCAACCTCGGGCTCCATGGCACCAATAATTCCAATTTTCATGTTAGGCTCCTACTCCTGCAAGCCAACTGGAACCAGCCAGGGCTCGTACAATTTTGTCTCGCACACTCATCTCATTTGCATCGTCTTTAATGTGTGCGTGAATAATAACGGTAATGCCAGCATCAGCTATGCTTGCAGCTTCAACCTCAATAGGAAATGTTCTATCAAGCTGGGACGAAACGGTTTCTTGGATTGTCTCAATGATTTCTTGAGTTACTGCCTCTAAATCTGCTGATGGTTTAAGCACAATAGTTACAGGTACCTCGGTTACGTCCCACCTTGTACGATGTACCAGTGCGGTTTTGTTGAGAACAGAATTAGGGATGATGTCCACTTTACCGCCACGGTCACGCACAATGGTGGAACGCCAGTTCATGTCAATGACCTCGCCAGAAATGTTTCCAATGCTTACCTGATCTCCCGGCTTAACCACACCTACCAACATAAGGCCTAAGCCGCCTACCAGGTTAGAAATGGTATCCTGGAGACCAAAAGACAAGGCGATGGAGGTAACTCCCAAAGCGGTCACAAACGCCGTTGGCTGAATGCCAAAAACAGGCTGCAATACCGCGAGAATAGCAAACGCCCAGATGATTCCTCGGATTATGTTGACAAAGATAGATGCCGACGGCAGTTTAGATGAATCCAAAGCCTTTCTTGAGAGCTTTATTGCAAAATGCTCAATCAAAAACGCAATGAAGAATACAACTACAAAGGTAACTACCCTAAAAATAAAATCTTGTGGAGTGAGGCCCAAAATTAAGCCGTCATGCATCAACACCATGGCTATCCCTCAATTTTGACTATCGGAGCAAAGCCCTTCATGAGCTTCTTTGTCTTATTAGTGCGTGTAAACTTGACCTCAATAGTATCGCCCTGAACTGCTAAAACAACACCTGGACCAAAGGTCTTATGAGACACCTGATCTCCCACAGCAAAGCTTGCAGAAGCGCGGGCTGGGTCCTTTTGAATAGGAGCTGGACGTGGAGCTGGGGCGCCACCGCTAGAGCGCGTACGAGAACCAAAAACGTTTCCACCATAGACTTCTGAACCACGGCCAGAGCCAAAGGTTCCATGACGGTCTCCGCGCTTGGCCCAGCCAACACCGGAAAATCCTGCGGAGCCAACACCGATAGCTTTAACGTGCTCCTGAGGAATCTCCCCCACAAAACGCGATACGGGATTAGCCTGAACAGAGCCATAGGTTCTTCTGGTAGACGCATACGTCAAATACAAGCGTTTACGCGCACGCGTAATAGCAACATAGGCCAGCCTGCGCTCTTCTTCTAGCTGAGCTGCCTCTGCCTCGTAATTTGCATGAGGGAAGATACCCTCCTCCATGCCAGCAACAAATACTGCTGGGAACTCCAGACCCTTTGCAGCGTGAATGGTCATAAGTGTTACCGCAGAGGTAGAGCCATCCAAACTGTCAAGGTCAGAACGAAGTGCCAACCATTCCATAAATGCCGGGAGCTTCTCTGCAGCAACCTGTGGATGTAGAGCTTCTTCCTGAGGTGCAGAGTCTGGCTCAGCAGCAACACCAGCAAGCGTGCCGGTAGCAGCATCAAAACCAGCCTCACTCAGCGAAGCAGCATCTTGTGCGTCAAGCGCTCCTGCTTCCCTTAGTTGTTGCAAGCTCTCAAGTGTTTCTTCAACATCGTCGTGAGACTCGTCAAACTCTGCCGCAACGCCAAAGAACTCTCGAATGTTCTCGATACGTCCATCAGCCTCAATGGTATGCTCAGCCTCAAGTGCACGAATAAGACCTGAGCGGTCAATAATTGCCTCAACTACCTCATCAAGCTCGCCGTCAATATGACGGCCGTGCTCAATAGCTGACGTAAACTCTACCAGCGCATTTCTCACCTTTGCGGTAAGAAGGCTCTCCTCCATCACACATGCTTCACATGCCGAGAAGAACGACAGGCCGTTATACAGTGCATACGTCTGAATCTTCTGAATGCTTGTTGCACCAATACCGCGACGAGGCGTGTTGATAACGCGCAGCGCGGCCATATCATCATCAGGGTTTACAACAACCTTAAGGTAGGCCATAACGTCTCTGATCTCTGCACGATCAAAGAATCGAGTGCCGCCCACAATCTTGTAAGGAACACCGGCTCTCAGCAGCATATCTTCAAGAATACGAGACTGCGCATTAGTACGATAAAACACGGCAATATTGTCGTATGACGTGCCCTTATCGTGCAGTTTTTCTATCTCAGAGCCAATCCATGCGCCCTCATCACGCTCATCGGATGCCTGATACACCTGGATCTTCTCACCATCTCCTTCATCGGTGAAGAGGCGCTTTGGCTTGCGGTGAGAGTTGTGCGCAACAACTGCGTTGGCAGCCGCCAAAATATGTCCTGTTGAGCGGTAGTTTTGCTCCAGCTTAACAACAACCGCTTCCTCATAGTCTTTCTCAAACGCCAAAATGTTCTTGATGTCTGCGCCACGCCATGAATAAATGGACTGATCATCATCACCAACGACCATAAGATTGCGATACTTAGATGCCAAGAGCTTGGTAATTGCGTACTGGACGCCGTTGGTATCCTGATACTCGTCAACGTTGATGTAGCGGAAACGCTCCTGGTATTTGGCAAGCACGTCAGGATACTTAGAGAGCAGCTCAAACGCCTTAACCAGAAGATCGTCAAAGTCCATGGCATTGGCTTTATCCAAACGAGTCTGAAGCGCACGATACACGCGGGCTACCACGTGATCCATAGGACTTGCTGCTTGTGTCTCTACATCATCGGGATACAAAAGGGCGTTTTTAGCAGCAGAAATCTTAGAACGAATGGAGTTGAGCGGGAACTGACGGACATCAATATCCAAATCAGACAGAATAGTCTTTACCAGGCGTTTTGAATCATCATCATCGTAGATAGCAAAGTTGGGACCATAGCCAAGACGCTCGCCATCTTCTCTGAGCAGACGAACACACATAGCGTGGAACGTACAAACCCACATACCGCGAATATTGTTAGGCAGCAGTGCTTCAAGACGCTCACGCATCTCTGCTGCGGCCTTGTTTGTAAACGTAATGGCCAGAATCTGCCAAGGACGAACGCCTTCATCGGCAATCATGTGCGCAATTCTAAACGTCAGAACACGCGTCTTTCCCGAACCAGCTCCTGCAAGAACCAGCAAGGGTCCTTGAGTTGTCATAACTGCCTGGTGCTGGGCAGGATTTAAACCTTCAAGATCAATCTGCATTACGCCATCCTTGTGTCAATCATTCTTAGAGTAAAAGTGTACCCCGATAACCGGACATTAATTGCGCTCGTTTCTGTTGCCTCCACAATAAAAAACCGGCCCCCAAAAGAGAGCCGGTTTATCTGCATCAATGCTGCTAGTGAACTTCTACACGTATGGCGAGAAGATCTTCTAGCCCAAACGTCTGCTTTAGTTCATGGAGTTTGCCTGACGGCTCTTTGCGCGAGCAACAACAGCCAGAGCAATCACGCCGCCTGCAACACATGCCATAACGATGGCGCTGAGTGTGTGGTTCTCATCACCAGTGTATGGAAGTGCAGGGCCTCCATAGTATGGGATAGCTGCAGGATTTGGAGCGCCTGGGAAACTTGGTGCAAGAGGGCCACCAGGGATACCAGGAGTGCTTGGAGTTCCAGGATTTTCTGGAGTAGCAGGGTTTTCTGGAGTACCAGGGTTTTCTGGAGTTACAGGAGCAACTGGCTCTGGCTCCCACTCTGCAACAAGAACAACCTTAGGAGCGGTGGTAGTAAGGGTTACCTGGTCTCCTGCCTGATAGGTGGTGCCATCAAGCTTCCAGCCCTTGAAGATGTAGCCATCACGAGTTGGAACGGTAGCAGAAACAGTCTCGTTCTTAGGATCGGTGAGAGAGTCAGCAGTGTTGCTATCAATGCCAAAGTAACCGCTCTGTGCTGCAGGAGCACCAGTACCGCCATTTGCGTCGTAGCTGAGCTCATACTCCTGGTTCCAAACAGCAGTCAGGGTATAAGGGCTTCTCATGTTAAAGACAGTAGTCTCAGAAACATAGCGCTTATCGCCAGCTGGGTTGTTGTTAGCATCTGCAGGAACAGCAGAAGCACCAACATAGCGGAAGTGATTATCAACGTAAGAACGCTTCCAGAACTCAAACTTGTAACCATCGCGAACTGGCTGGTCCTCAATGATGTTGTACTCAGCAAAACCATAGGTACGAGGGTTATTTGGAGTCTTGGACTCTGTATAAGTTGCGTTGCCGTAGATGGTGCCGCCATTTGCATCGTAAATAAGCTGGTTAACCGCAGATGGCGTAGGTGTTGGAGTTGGAGTTGGGGTGGTCTCTGCAGGAATAACATGGATGTGATAGCCAACCCACATAAGGTGAGTAGTGTTACCGCCAACGTTAGCAGGATCAGAGGAATCTCCCTGCATAGTAACAAGGAAGAATGCCGTAACAGGCTGGTTAGCAGGAGTTACCTTACGACCGGTAAACTCAAAATAGAACTGACCACCGTTATTAGTTACGGTATTGCTGTTTCCGTAGAAAGCATAGGTGAAGTCATAGTCAGTAGCAGGAAGCTCAGGATAAGCACCTGCGGTGACCAGCGTAGTGGTTACGCCAAAAGGAGCAAAACCAGGACGAGTGGTGGTGTAATGAGAATACGCACCAGTGTCTCTAATGGTCTGACCAACGCGAACAACAATCTCGCCATACTGACCAGGAACAGGAGTCTGGTGGCCAGAACGCTGAGGGTTGTCTGTAAGAACCCTGGATGTATCGGCATTGCCGTCAGCCGAGAAAACAGAAACCTTTACACCTGGTGTAGATGTATCAATAGGATCTGCAAAAGCAAGTTTAGGTGCAGAAACTGCAAGAATTGCAACAAACGCAAGTGCAAGTGCACACGCAATTCTCTGAAGCGTCTTGATGTGGCGCATAAAACCTCCTGGAACTATTACAAGTAATTACGTACTCTTACGGCCAAAATTCAGCTGCAAGAGCATATAGGACAAGGCAATTCTTAGTAAATGAGTCCAGAGCGATTACATATATCTTTCATAGGTTTTCCACGGTTTTTCCACATGTTTTGGCATAAAAAAGCGCGGCGAGAAACTCGTCGCGCTTGAACACATATGTTGTAATGCTTGTCAGTCAGAAACTTACTTAACAAGCAGGAAGTATGCGATAACTGCAATACCCAAAATAATGCGATATACACCAAAAGGCTTAAAATCATGCTTGCGGACATAGCCCATAAGTGCGCGAACCATAACAAGCGAAACGATAAACGCCACTAAACAACCAACACCCAAAATAATTGCCTCGGGAGCAGTGAAGGTGTTGCCCTTCATAAAGTAGCGCACAAGCCTCAAAGCAGAAGCGCCGGCCATAGTAGGAATTGCCAGGAAGAACGTAAACTCAGCAGCTACAGCCCTTGAACAACCAAGTGCTAAACCTCCAAGAATGGTTGCACCAGATCTTGAAGTGCCTGGAACAATTGCAAGAACCTGGAAAACGCCAATGCCAAGCGCAGTCTTCCAGTCCAGATTGTCAATGTCTTGAACGCGGGCCAGGTTGTCGGCTGAGGGGGCCTTCAGGGATGCGGCGGCATCTGGACGCATGTGTTTACCGCGAGGTGCTTCAACCTTTACCGTTGCAGCGACCTTCTCGCGATGTAGCTCAAGCACTATGAAGATGATGCCGTAGAAAATAAGGGTTGCAGCAATAACAAAAGGGCTTCCAAGATACTCTTCGATGAAGTCGTTGAGCGGCAGACCAATTGCTGCTGCAGGAACGCAGCTAACCACCACTTTTGCCCAGAGTTTCCAGGTAGAGCGCTTCTCGTCCTTAGATTTCTTTGGCGAGAAGGGATTGAGCTTGTGGAAAAATCCCACACATACTGCAAGAATTGCGCCAAGCTGAATAACAACGAGGAACATATTCCAGAAGTCTTCAGAAACATTGAGTGGTAAGAACTGATTGAGTAGCAGCATATGGCCTGTTGATGAGATAGGTAGCCACTCGGTAATACCTTCAACTACGCCAAATAACGCTGATTTAAGCGCTTCAATCCACAAAATTGCCGACTCCACTAAAACCTCCTTGGGGACTGATTACGAACCTATTGTACGCAATCCGTTCGCCCTTTCTTTTTCTACCGTTCACGGCTTTATATAACGACTTTACTACTTTAAAAGTGCCTTGTTTTCTGCAAAGTTGGCATTTGGAGCCAAAAACAAGTAGAATTGACACACT
>CAUTOT010000047.1:0-8940 GCA_963539765.1 uncultured Atopobium sp.
ATCAAACCAGCATCAACAAGCACCATATCATTACCGTATTCAAAAACGGTCATGTTCTTGCCAATGCCATCAAGTCCGCCCATAGGAATGACTTTAAGAGCTGGGTCTTTCTTAGGCATTAAAAAACTTTCCTTTCAAAACAACTTTCTATAACAGACGCAACCCAAAGGGCCGTCTACAAGACTTTTTGCAAAATCTACATGTTGTTAAATTATATAAAAAATCTGCACGTATTACGCTATATATTCCCAAAGAATCAAAATCTCAACAGAATAACAAGAGAGCTCCGACATACATCGAAGCTCTCTTTACTATCTCATGTGTATAAGGTCTCGCGTGGCGAGAAACCCTTTGAGCTTAGGCGCGCCTTATGCGTCGTGGTGACGACGTGGCTGCCTGCGCTCAGAGTTGCCGCCTTCGTTCTGACGACGTGGGCGACGCTCCTCACGGTCCTTCTTTGGAGCACCCTGTGGTGCCTCTGGCTTATCGAGACGGTCAAGAGAAATCTTGCCCTTCTCGTCTACCTCAAGGACCTGAACCTTAACCTCGTCGCCAACAGCCAGGACATCCTCGATCTTCTCGACACGTCCCTGTGCAACGCGGGAAATGTGAAGCAGACCGTCCTTGCCAGGAAGGAGCTCAACAAAGGCGCCGAATGGCTGAAGACCAACAACGCGACCAGTGTACTCCTCGCCTACCTCTGGAACCTTAACAATAGCCTTAATGCGCTCTGCAGCAGCCTCGGCAGCACCGTTAGTACCAGCGATAAAGACGGTGCCATCCTCCTGGATGTCAACGGTTGCGCCCGTATCCTCCTGGATACCGCGGATAACCTTGCCACCAGAGCCAATGACGTCGCGAATCTTATCGGTTGGAATGGAAAGCGAGATAATCTGTGGAGCAGTCTCTTTGGTCTCAGTACGAGGTGCAGGAATCTGCTCGAGCATCTTGTTCAGAATGAACATACGGCCCTCTTGAGCCTGGAGAAGTGCGCTGCGCAGAATCTCCGGAGTAAGACCAGTTGCCTTGTTGTCCATCTGCATTGCGGTAATACCCTTGGTGGTACCGCAGACCTTGAAGTCCATATCGCCGAGGAAGTCCTCAAGACCCTGGATATCGGTAAGAACAACAGTCTTGCCGTTCTCCTGGATAAGACCCATGGCAACACCAGAAACAGGACGCTTTAGAGGAACGCCTGCATCCATAAGGGAAAGTGTAGAACCGCAGGTAGATGCCATGGAAGAAGAACCATTGGACTCCATTACCTCAGAGACAACGCGGATGGTGTAAGGGAACTCCTCCTCAGAAGGAATAACAGGCAGAAGTGCACGCTCTGCAAGAGCTCCGTGGCCAATCTCGCGACGCTTTGGGCTGCCCATACGGCCAGTCTCACCGGTGCAGAATGGTGGGAAGTTGTAGTGGTGAATGTAGCGCTTGCCGTCCATTGGCTCAATGGTGTCAAGACGCTGCCACTCGTTGAGCATGCCAAGCGTACAAATGGAGAGAACCTGAGTCTGACCACGCTGGAAAAGACCAGAACCGTGAACAAGTGGCAGGTAGTCAGGCTTGACCATGATTGGACGAATCTCATTTGCTACACGGCCATCAACACGCTCGCCGGTCTCAACAACCATAACGCGCATAGCGTGCTTCTCAAGGGCCTTAAGCTCAACCGCAATAGCGCGGCTCCAAAGCTCCTGCTCTTCCTCGGTGAACTGAGCCTTGATCTCATCCATCAAGTCAGCAACCTTCTGCATACGGGACTGCTTGTCAGCATCCTTAAGAGCAGCGCTCATCTGGTCATAGTAAGCAAAGATACGGTCATGAACATCAGCGATTGGCTCATCAAGGATGTACTCACGCTTGACGATAGGGCCGTTAACCTCTTCCCACTTAGCAATAAACTTCTTCTGCTCCTCGCAAAATGCTGCAATTGCTTCCTGACCAAATGCCATAGCGGAAAGCATATCCTCTTCGGAAATCTCATCTGCACCAGCCTCAAGCATGGAAATAAAGGTGGAAGAACCGCCAAGCTCAAGGTCAAGGTCAGAGTGATCACGCTCTTCATAGGTTGGGTTAACTAGGAACTCGCCAGTATCGGCGTTGCGACCAATACGGACGCACGCAAGTGGTCCCTCAAAAGGAACACCACCAACGGCCAGAGCAGCAGATGCGCCCATGACAGAGATGGTATCAACAGCGTTTACCTGATCAGCAACAAGAGAAGTTGCAACAATCTGAACCTCATTGCGGAAACCTTCTGGGAAGGAAGGACGCAGAGGACGGTCAATCATACGAGCAGTAAGGGTTGCCTTCTCGGATGGACGAGCCTCACGCTTGAGGTAGCCACCAGGAACACGACCAACTGCGTACATTTTCTCAATAAAATCAACAGTCAGTGGGAAGAAGTCGTAGTCCTTACGCTCCTTGGAAACCACTGCAGTGAGAAGTACGGTGGAATCGCCGCACTTAACGATACAGGCACCTGTTGCCTGCTTTGCGAGCTCACCAGCCTCAAGGGTGTAGTGCTTACCATAGAGGTCAAATTCGTGAGTTACTTTAGTCATTTCTTTCCTCTTCTATCTCCGTTTGCCCCATTGCAAACGGGCCTCAAACATAAAGGGCGCCAGACGGCGCCCTAAAAAGCCAACTTACTGGATGTTGTCGCGGATACCCAGGGAAGCAATAAGAGTACGGTACTCTTCAATGTCGTTCGACTTGATATAAGAAAGAAGACGACGACGCTTACCAACGAGCATCAGAAGACCACGACGAGTGTGGAAGTCCTTCTGGTGGGACTTCATGTGGTCGGTGAGCTGACGAATACGCTCAGTAAGAAGAGCAACCTGAACCTGTGCGGAACCGGAGTCCTTCTCGTCCTTGCCGTACTGCTTAATAAGCTCAGCCTTACGATCCTTAGTTACTGCCATAATAAACCGCCTTTCGCGTTGAATACTCCTTGTACTGAGAAGGTAGCCGGCAGTGACTAGCCCCTAAGAACAAGGAAATAACCTACAAGAGGATACCAGTTACTGGTGAACTTTGCTAGTAAAAATACACTTCAGCTAGATACTAAGCAGAAATTCAAATGCCTTCAGACGTGCTTCAAGGTGTGTGGCCGCCCAAATGTGCGCGCTGGTGAGCAAAAAGAGCGCAGTTTCTGGAGCAATTTCTGCAACAACAAGCTGGTCAAAGGTAAGTTTTAGAAGTGACGACAACCACGAGAGCTCAAGTGGAGTTACCTCAATGGCTCCCTCAATCTCATGCGCACAACTTCCACACAATGCGCCACCAGCAGCTGGCGAGAAGTACGTCAGAGCTTCATCTCCACAGGCAATGCACGATTCCAACTCAGGGCGCCAGCCTTCATGTGCCAAAACCTTAAACACATAAGCAGCGACAACAAGATCTAAGTGTTTCTCGTCATCTACTTCTTCGCAGGCCCTGAGAGCACGAGAAAGCAATGGATAGAGAAACGCGTCCTCAATGCCATCAATGCATGAAAGACGTGCAACCTCGCAGATAGCTGACGCGGCCGCTACCTTAGAGAGATCTCCGCGAAGTGTGGCGTGCGGCTCAAGCAAGGTTGCCTCGGACAAAATGTCAAGCGAGCGACCTTCTGCTAGCAGCACGTCTAACTCGCAAAAGAGTTCAACACGAGCAGCAAAGCGACCGCCAGGCTTTCTGGCGCCCTTTGCAACAGCTCGACGTTCTTCTCCCGAATCAGAGAGCATGGTTAAGATGAGGTCTTGCTCGGCAAGTTTTGTTCTATCAAGCACAATAGCTTTAAGACGAGTGGTCTTTCTACCAGGCACAACTAGTCCTCAGTTGAGTAACCTAGGCGCTTAATCTCATTGGCGTCGCGCCTCCAGAGGGGCTGAACGCGCACCTGAAGGTCAAGGTAAACCTTGCGACCAAACAATTTCTCCAAGTCTTTTCTTGCCTCGACGCCAACGCGCTTGATCATGGAGCCGCCTTGGCCGACAACAATGCCCTTTTGTCCTTCTCGCTCAACCAAAATAGTGGCAGAAATGGATAAGTGGCCGTCAGTTGCTACCTCATACGAATCGCAGACAACGGCAACAGAATGAGGAACTTCCTGACGAAGGTTGAGCAGTAGCTTCTCGCGAACAAACTCTGCTACCAGGTCTTCTGGCAAGGCATCAGTCTCCATATCCTCTGGGAACCACATAGGACCCTCGGGAAGATGCTCAGAAACAAGCGAAATAAATGCCTGGATATTGAAGTCTTCTGAAGCAGAAACAACAAGCACATCATCAAAGTGAGCAAGAGCCTGTGCAGCCTCAAGCTGCTCCGCCACCTGCTCTGGCGTTGCAATATCTGCCTTAGTAATAACTAGCAGCTTAAAGACAGCGTGTGCCTGCTCAAAATGATTGGCAACCCACTCATCACCACGGCCGACGGGCTTAGTGGCATCAATCAAAAAAGCAATTACATCAGCGTCGTTGAGTTCTCCGAGCGCTGCCTTATTGAGCTCTTTTCCAAGAGCATCTTTAGGCTTGTGAAGGCCTGGAGTATCTACAATGACAAGCTGGGAGTTATCTCCGTTTACCACTGCTCTAAAGCGACGACGCGTAGTCTGAGCAACAGGGCTTGCAATAGCCACTTTCTGGCCCATACAAGCGTTCAAAAGCGTGGACTTACCAACACTTGGACGACCAACTAAAGCAACAAAACCGCTCCTAAATGGAGTGGTCTCAGATGAAGTATTTTCAGAAACTGAATTGGCGGTCATACGTCCTCCAACTTACCAATGAAAAATTGCACGCGAGAAAACCAAAAGTCCTATAAGAGCTGCGGTAATGCTAATACAGCATGAAGCTGCCGCAGCAATATCTTTGGCTTTACCAGCCATAGGATGAAACTCTGGAGAAACCAGGTCTACTACGGTTTCTATTGCCGTGTTAAGGAGCTCTGTGGTTAAAACCGCACCAATACACGCAAGGACAAGTGCCCAGCTTACGGCATCCAAGCCAACAAACAATCCCGCAACCACGGTCAATACAGCAGCTACTGACATACGGCGCAGGTTTGCCTCTTGAGCAAACGCTTGACGTGCGCCCTGTAGCGCAAAAAGAAGACCGCGCTTAAAGCTTGGATGTCTGCCCTTAGATCCCGGAATCATTACTCGTCAATCCCCTCACGGTGGCGAGTCAACACAACTGGCTCAATAGTCCTATCCGTTGAAAGCAGAGCCACAAGAGCGTCTTCACGAGCCTCCATAACCTCTGCCTCATCATCTTCAATGTGGTCATATCCAAGCAGGTGAAGCATGGCATGTACAAGCATGAGCCTAAACTCATCTGCCTCCGTAGTGCCGTATTCTTTTGCCTGACGTGCAATAAAGTTAGGAGCCAGAATAATATCGCCCAGCTCACACATCTCACCAGGAGCCAAATCTGGATCATCAGGTCGCTCTACCTCAAGTGAAATAACGTCAGTAGGCGCATTTTTTTCTCGCCACTCAAGGTTTACCTGCTGAATCTCTTCATCGCTGACAATAGAAATGGACACGGTGCAGGGGCGCTCCACACCCTCTTCAGAGAGTACAAGGTTGCAATCAGCTTCAATCTCTTCTACAGAAATTGGGCACGCGACGCCTTCTTCGATCACAATGTCGTACTCGTTAACCACGTTACTCCCCTAGCTGTTTCTTCTCATACGCAGTGTATGCATCAACTATCTTACCAACCAACGTGTGGCGAACAATATCATTTCTATCTAAATCAACAAAAGCAACGTCTTCCAGGTTACCCAACACCTGTCGAGCAACGTCCAGACCGCTTCTTCCCACAAGGTCTCGCTGCGTTGCATCACCGGTAATAACAAATTTTGACGAGAAACCCAGGCGAGTCAGAAACATTTTCATCTGCTCTGGCGTGGTATTTTGAGCCTCATCTAAAATGACAAACGCATCATTCATAGTTCGACCACGCATAAATGCAAGCGGAGCAATCTCAACAATTCCCTGTTCAATAAGGTTATTTGCATACTCCATGGAGGTCATATCAAAGAGTGCGTCGTAGAGTGGCCTAATGTAGGGATCAAGCTTCTCTTGAAGTGTGCCGGGGAGAAAACCAAGAGACTCTCCCGCTTCTACAACAGGTCTTACCAACACAATCCTGCTTATTTGCTGAGAAGTTAAAGCGGCAAGCGCCATAGCTACTGCCAGATACGTTTTACCAGTACCCGCAGGACCAATACCAAAGGTAATAGAGTTGTTTGCTATTGCCTTTGTATACGTAATTTGACCTTGCGTTTTAGGTTGAATAGCTTTTCCCTTATGGGTGACAAACAGTGTACGAGTTCCTGTTTGCTCTAAGTTGGCATTTCTTTTTGTGCTATCGAGCAGAAGCTTTACATCTTCAAGCGTTGGCCTAGATCCTGATTCAACCATTTGAATCAGGCGAGAAAAAATAAGTGTTAGTTGCTCAATTTCTTGAGAAGTTCCTGACAAAAAGATTGCTTTACCTCTGATTGAAATAAGAGCTGCACATGACGATTCGATTTCTCTGAGCAAACTATCAGCTGGACCCGTCAGGTACAGAGGGTCTACTGAATCAGGAATAGTTAAGCGAATCTGTGTTGGCTCCATGTTCCCCCAATTTACAAACGAGTAGCTTTTAGCGTTCCATTAGGTAAAACTTCGTCAAAGCGCATAGCGATAAGTTCATCAAGCTCAATAGTAGGATCAACCTGAACATCAAAAAGACCGCCAGAAATTCCCCTACCAGGATACTGTACCACCACATTATCGCAGGTACCAACAAGCTTCTTAGCAGCATCAAAGCGCATGGCATTACCCAGATCACGCATTTTCTTGGCACGCTCAGCCATCACCTTTGGATCTACCTGATTTGGAGCGGTTGCCGCAGGAGTTCCAGGTCGTTTGGAATACCTAAATACGTGCATCTTTGAAAAGCCCATCTGACGACAAAACTCAAACGACTCTTCAAATTCTTTATCAGTTTCTCCAGGAAAACCAACAATAAGGTCTGTTCCCAAAGCGATAGTTGGCAGTACCGAGCGAGCTTCCTCGACAGCATTGCGATAAAGTTCTGTCCTATACACCCTGCCCATACGTGCAAGCGTAGCGTCACATCCCGATTGAAGGCAGATGTGCAAAAAAGGTGCAATTCTTCCGTTGGAAGCGGCAATAACCTCTACCAAACGAGCATTTACATCAGGTGGCTCAAGAGAAGAAAGCCTGAGGCGACCTACTTCTGTTTTTTCAAGCACATACTCGAGAAGATCTGGGAGCCTGAGGGTTTTCTCACCCTCATCCTTAAGTTGAGCTTTATAGCTACCAAGGTTAATTCCCGTAAGGACAACTTCTTGAGCTCCCCTGCTCATAGCATCTTTTACCTGCGAAACAACCTCACGAGGATCAAGGGATTTTCCCGCACCGCGTGCCTTCCAGACAATGCAGAAGGTGCAACGATTGTCGCAACCGTCTTGAATCTTGATACCAGGGCGCGTGCGACCTGTTGGAGTTGGCTTGGAGATAACAAGTCCGTCGTCGCTTACGGATTCTGGAGCAAAGCCTAGCTCTTCAAGAACTCTATCTGCAACTTTGTCCTTCTCGGCTTCTACCACAACGTTAGGAGCAAGAGAGGCAAGCTCGTCAGCAAAAAGACTTGCAACACAACCCGTTGCAACTACCAGAGGAGCTCCTGGCATAAGCGCTGCTTTACGCACGGCTTTTCTCGTCTTAGCCTCGGCTTCTGCGGTGACAGCACAGGTGTTGATAACAATTGCCTGAGCCTCATCTTCTTCAACAATGCGGCATCCCATACGGAGCAGAGAGTCTGCCATTAAATCAAGCTCAACGCGATTAACTCTACATCCAAGATTTATGAGCGCAATTCCATGAGCCATTAGCGCCTCTTCTTGGAAGCCTTTTTGGCTTTTTTGTCTTTATGATCAGAGGAATCTTCTGCTGTAGAACGCTGATCATGCTGCTCATCTTGAGTTTCTTGAGCTGAGTTGTGTTTGCGCTCATCAATAAGGGAAGTAAGCGTCTCTAGCTGATCTTTAGTCAAACCAGTTGAAGTCTCAATGTGAACCAAAACGTAAAGGTTGCCACGAGCCTTAGTATGCAAGCGAGGCATACCTTTACCAGCAACACTCAGTTGCTGGCCGTACTTGCAGCCCGCTGGAATAGCAATCTCAATAGTTTCATCTTTGATAATACCGTCAATAGTCACGGTAGTACCAACAATTGCCTCAAGGGAATCAACGCTCACTGAGGTAAAGAGGTCGTCTCCTCTGCGCTCAAAATCCTTATGCTGGGAAACCTCAATGGTTACGATAAGGTCACCAGAGGTGTCACCTCTAACGCCCGCTTCACCTTTACCGGCAATGGAAATTGACTGACCTGAATGAACGCCTGCTGGGATTTCAACAGAAACACGCTCGTGATCAGGAGTTCTTCCCTGACCTCCACAGGTCTCGCACGCGTGCTCAACCTTCTTACCTGTTCCTTGGCACTCTGGACAAACTGTCTGAGACTGCATTTGGCCAAAGACGGTATTTTGAACCTGGACTACTGTACCCGTACCGTGACAGCGCGAGCAGTCTTCAATTTTTCCGCCCTCACCAAGACCAGTGCCATTACAGTCATCGCAGGTAGAAAGTCTGTTATACGAGATAGTTTTAGTAACTCCGGATGCAGCTTCTTCCAACGTAATGGACAGCCTAATACCCATATCACTACCACGAGTACGCTGAGCAGTGCCTCGACCACCATGGCTGCCACCAAAGAAGGAATCAAAGATATCTCCAAAGCCACCAAAACCGCCGCCAAAGATATCTGACATATCCACATAGCCGCCGCCAAAACCAGATGGACCATTAGGATCACCATAACGGTCATAGTTGGCTCGCTTTTGCTCATCTGAAAGTACAGAATAAGCTTCG
>CAUTOT010000048.1:0-8905 GCA_963539765.1 uncultured Atopobium sp.
TCTTTTTGTCCGGTATTGGAGTTAAACTGTTTATATAAAAGAAAGTGGAGGTGCCATGAGCGGCTTCAAGCGTTTTTGCTACATACTCTATGTTCTTGCAAGTGCTTTTGTGTTTTTAGCCCTTGCTTTAACGTGGTTTGGTCCTTGGACACACCAGGCAACTAATCTCTTGTTTACCAAGCCCTACCTTATTGCTCTTAACGCTTGTGCGGCTATTAGCATCTTTGGTCTTGTTGTGGTGTTGTTTAGAGCTCTATTTATTAGAAAAACAGTAAAGCTCACGGTGGCCACTGTTGAGGGCGGAACAATCTCCGTCACTAAAGATGCCATTTCTTCTCAGGCAGCCCATATTATTGAAGAAGATGGAACTTGCCTTGCACACCGTGTTAACGTGCAGATTTCTAAGAATAATTCTGTAGCCGTACAGATTGATATTCTCCCCAAAGAGCCTGTTGATGTCACTGCAAAGGGCTCTGAGTTCTATAACGCTCTTCAGTCTGGTCTTGCTATCGTATGCGGACCTTGCGTTTCTAGCATTAATCTTTCTTTTATCAAGCCAAGTTCCTTCTCGCCAAAAGATGAAGAAGGTGCGTCTTTGTCTCAGTCAATAGAGGTTGTGCCAGAACCAGAGATTGTTGAAGAGCAAACGTATGAACAGCCTTCCAATCAGGCTTCTGCGCAGCAGACTGGTCAAGACATTCGGTTGAGCATTCCAGAGCCAGACGCAAAGGAGGTCAAAGACAATGGATAAAAACTTTTTCCAAAAAATGCAAGAACAGTGCAAAAAATATGTCGTTGGCCATCCAGGTGCTATTATTGGCGGATTTTTAGGCCTTTTGTTTGCAATTCTTTTGTTTACGTTTGGCCTTTTTAAAATGCTGGTTGTTGCATTATTTGTACTGGTAGGAGTTGCCATTGGTCAGATTTTTGACGGAAAGGCAACCATTTTGGCAAAGATTCGTTCCTTATTTACGGACAGAAATTAGATAGGAGAGAGCTGTGGCAGAAGAGCTTACTAATTCACAAGAGACCACCTCTGAAGAAATTGTTCCTGCAGAAGAAACAACAGATGTTCCTTCCGATGCAGATCTAAAGGATACAGACTCTCTTACCTTCTCTGGCGGAGTTGTCGAGAAGATTGTCTCGTTGGCCTTGCGTGATGTTCCTAACGTGGTGGGCGCTCGCGGAAACTGGCTTAACAGGGTTCAAGACGTTCTTGGCGCATCTGATACAGCTAAAGGTGTCACTGTTGAAGTGCAGCCTGATAGTTCGTTAATTGTTACCGTTTCCGTTCTTATTAAATATGGTTCTTACGCCCCTCAGATTTTTGAAGACGTTAAGCGTACGATTGTCGAGAAAATCACTGGTATGACAGGCCTTGAAGTTTCTGGTGTTAACCTGCGAATTGAAGATGTTTTGACCGAAGAAGAATACGATCGCCTAAAACATCGCCCAGAAGAGCCTGAACAGCTAGACAAAGAAGAGTAAGGTACGCTAAAGTTGTACTGTTTTACGCTTTTATATTAATTGTTTTATTGTTTTGTTACTACAGGCTCCCGATGCGCAAGGAGTTTTGCCATGAAAAGGCTTTCACGTTGGAGCATGGCGATTGTTGCTACATTTGTATTAGCACTCTCGCTCGTTGGAGGATTTGCAAAGCAAGCGCTTGCAGACACCACCCCTGTTACCTCAGAGGCTGAGCTGCTGGCTGCTATTGCTGCTGCTCCAGCAGATGGTTCACAGTCTATCGTTCAGGTGAACGCAGACTTTACCATTACTGCTCCAGTCCAGGTTCCAGCTAATAAGAACATTAGGCTGATGGGTACTGGAACTATTACCAGTGCCATGACCGGCTCTAATCATTTCTATATGTTCAAGATTGCTTCTGGCGGTGCAGTTACTCTTGATGGTGCCTCCATTGATGGCAACAACACTGCATTTGCCGTTGAGAACCGTGGTAGCTTTACCTTGCTTCGTGGCGTTATTAAAAACGGTAAGGCAAAACCTACACCTGGAAATAACGGCGTAGTTCTTACTACTGGCGCTGGTGCAAAATTTGTTATGGCCGGCGGCACCATTCAGGACAGCACGGTCGCTAACGCTCTTGGTGGCGCAGTCACTGTTGCAAATGGTGCAACAGGTGAGCTCCGTGACGGTACCATTCAGAACACTACTCTTACCAATCAGTACTCCGGTAGCGTTTTGGTAAGAAATGCAGATTTCACTATGACTGGCGGAACCATCACTGGGGGCGATGCTTCTTCTACCATTAATTCTTCTGGTGGTCTGATGCTCTATGCCTTGGATCCAAACGGTGAGACAACAACAGCTACCATGAACGGTGGTTATATCACTAACAACAAGGCCAAAGAAGGTGCAGGCGTCTACATTTACGCAGGTAATCCTCAGTTTGGTGATTCTAAGTCAAAGGCAGACTTTATCTTCAACGGTGGCTCTATTACTAATAATGTTGCTTCTGAGTCCGGTGGTGGTATCTACGTAATCTGGAACGGCAACGTTGTTATGAATAACGGCATCATCAAGAACAACACTGCTGGCATTGCTGGCGGTGGCGTTGCTACCTACGATCAGTTTGTTGGTGTTGTTGGTGGTCAGAAGGTTCCTTATTCCAGGGTTGGTGCTCCATGGAATAACTGGCCAAACATTTATCGCGCTGGCTTCACCATGAATGGTGGCTCTATTGACGGAAACAAGGTCACTAGTAATGGCACCAACCAGCTTGGCGATAAGGGCGTTGGTGCTGGTATTTATGTTGCATCTGCTAATGTAACCCTTAATGCTGGCGAAATTATCAATAACACAGCAAATGACCAGGGCGGCGCAGTTTACGTTGCTTCTGTTCCTTATGTCCTTCATATCAATAACGCACTTATTAAAGACAATACTGCAACAGTTATTGGCGGCGGCGCATGGTTCTGCCCAACTGGTGATGCTGAGTTCCATTCTAAGAACGGTGTAGCATTCTTCAACAACACTGCTAACGGCGCTGGTGATGAGATTGCAACTGTTCGTGGTGCAGGCGAGTCTGCTGGCGCAACCATTTCTGATTACATGCTTGGCGGCGCTTCTGCACATTGGACTAAGGATGGCGCTGTTACTATCAACCTTCCTTCCATCCTTGGTGATGCAGATCCAGCTGCTGCACGTCACACCACTGAAGAGGTAAGCAATATCGTTAACAACACCGATATGCTTGCACTTGAATCCAACCCACGTCACGAGTCAATTAATGCTGCACAGAATAAGGCTCGTTTGCTCATTTATGGCAACACTGCACAGCGTGGTGGCGGTATTGGTTCTAACGGTACCGTTATTACCGGTGAAGAGGGCACTCAGGATGTAACTGTTAAGAAGGTTTGGGATACTTCTGCAAATCCAGATGCAGTTATTCCAGAGAAGCTCACTGTTTACCTTGTTGCTGATGGCTACCGCGTTGACTCTGTTGAGCTTTCTGCAGCTAATAACTGGGAGCACACCTTCACTGGACTTCCAGATAACGTTACTCTGACCTTCGAGGAGTCCGCTCCAACTGGTTGGACTGCTCAGACTCCTGAGGTTAACGGCAATGTTACAACTCTCACTAACAAGGCTGACGCTCCTGTAACTCGTGATGTCCCAGTAACCAAGGTTTGGAACGGTACAAAGAAGGATTCCGTCACCGTTCACCTTCTTGCTGATGGCGTTGACACTGGTCAGACCGTTGTTCTTTCTGAGGCAAACAATTGGACCGGTTCATTTGTTGGTGTAAATCTTTACGCAGCAGATAATCACGTCATTGCTTACACCGTTTCTGAGGATGCTATTGAGGGTTACACTTCTGAGATAACTGGTGATATGGTTAATGGCTTTACCATTACCAACACCGAGACTCCAGTTACCCCAACTCCAACTCCAGAGAAGCCTGGTAAGAAGCGTAAGCACCGCACACCTGATACAGGCGATGCAAGTGTTGTAGCTATGGTTGCGTTTGCTACAGTTGGTGCTGGCTTTGTTGGTGTTGGAGCATATGCTCGCACTCGTAAAGAGCAGTAAGTAACATACATTCACCTTGTATGCAGATCCCCCACTTTCATAAAAAGCGGGGGATCTTTGTCAGAAGGACGATTCCTTGTTTTAACTGGAGATGTTTACGTTCGCCGAATTTGCCAACCGTTTAACCAATAAGAGTGTTCTTCTCGCCAGGAGAAGTTAGAGAAGAACGACAATACTACTAGGTGGATAGTGAGTATCTGCATGAGTACCTTATTGGAGGTTGTTATGGAGCTCAAGGCTGATAAAAAGGTAATTGTCGAGCGTAATAACAAAGTTGTGTACGACAACGGAGACACAGTCGTTAAGGTGTTCAGCGGAAGTAAGCCTTCTGCTGATATTCTGAATGAGGCTTTAAACCTCACTCGTGCTGAACAGGCCGGTATTAACGTTCCAGCTCTTGCAGAGATCAGTAAGGTTGGTAATTGCTGGGCTGTTTCAACCAGAAAAGTTGAAGGCAAAACAATTAGGCAGCTGATTGAGGAGCATCCAGAAAAAGAGGATGAGTACCTCAATAAGTTTGTTGATATTGAGCTGGCCATCCACGCTCATAAGGCGCCACTTCTGACTCGCCAAAAAGATAAGTTCACCCGAATGATTAATAGTATTCCAGACATTCTTGATGAGGCTACAAGGTATGAGCTTCTGCTTAAGCTTGACGGTATGAAGCCTCACACTAAGGTCTGCCACGGTGACTTTGTTCCTTCCAACGTTATTCTCACCGAGGATGGCGCTCCAGTAATTCTTGACTGGGCCCACGCAACACAGGGTAATGGCGCTGCAGACTGCGCTACAACGTATCTGCACCTGCTTCTTCATGGTGATGAGGAGCTTGCCGAGAAGTACATCAATCTTTATTGCACCAAGCAGGGCTGCACACGTCAGTATGTAAACGATTGGCTTGGCATTATTGCTGCAGCAGAGCTTGCACGCGGTCGTGTAAAAGAAACAGAGTTCCTGCTTAAGTGGGTAAATGTTTTTGATGCAATGTAGTTGGTTACAAGAACTTTAAACTAGCCGAGAAGAGCCTCGTCAGGGGCTCTTCTTTTATTACACTTCTTGCTGTTACATAAAGAAGCACAAGGAGTTAGCTATGTACGATATTGATCCAAAGCAGACCACCGCAAATTCAGATAATAAGAAATCAAAGCTTGAGCGTATGAGTGCAGGTGAGTGGTGTGGCGGTGAAGCTGATGCAGAACAAAGCGCAGCTTTTTGGCGTGCTAAGGATCTTGCCTGGGAGTTTAACCAGACTCGCCCAAGCGATAAAGAAAAGTGTCGTCAGATTTTGACCGAACTTCTCGGCGAATTGGGAGAGGGAAGCGCAGCAGTTTCTCCTTTTAATGTTGATTATGGCTTCAACATCAAGATTGGCCCACACAGCTTTATCAACCACGGAGCATACCTGATGGATTGCGCGCCCATTACCTTTGGTGCCCATAGTTTTGTGGGGCCTCAATTTAAGGCGTACACCGTTCAGCATCCTTTAGACGCCGAGGAGAGAAACGCTTGGTATGAGCGAGCTTTGCCTATTACGGTAGGGGATAACTGCTGGTTTGGTGGAAATGTAACGGTGCTTCCTGGTGTAACTATTGGCAATAATTGCGTCATTGGTGCTAATAGCCTGGTCACTAAAGATATTCCAGATAATTCTCTTACTGTTGGATCTCCAGCAAAAGTTGTACGTCAAATTACTGAGGCGGATAAGCTGGGACTTAAGGAGCTCTTGGGTTAGCCCGTTGGGTTAGGAGCGCGTGGCTTCGGGGTATAGGACTTTAAAGTGCACTGTTTCGGGTTTGTTTAACTATTTATTTGATGTTAGAGACGTCCGCGCTATAATAATTAAAACGGGGAGCTGGGAAATGGCCCGGCTGAGAGGCAACACCGTATGTTGCGACCCATTAACCTGATCTGGGTAATGCCAGCGTAGGGATTCAATGCCGTCCTTACGCACTACAAGAAGGAGGGCATATGAAAAAACTTTCTCAGTTTACACTGCAGGCCATATCCCTTACTTCTTTTCTTGTGCTTTGGCAGCTTGTTATTGTTGTGGGAATTATTCCAAATTACCTTGTTCCAACTCCTGTTCAGGTTGTATTTGCACTGGTCAAGGATTTTCAGCTTCTTATGACTCACACAGGGATTACGCTGTTAGAATCCCTTGTTGGCCTGGCTATTGGAGTTCTTATTGGCTTTGCGCTTGCGGTTCTTATGGACTTCTTCAAAACGCTGGACAAGCTGCTTTCTCCACTTGTAACTATCTCACAGACTATTCCTATTGTGACCATCGCGCCGCTTTTGGTGCTTTGGCTGGGCTATGGTCTTTTACCTAAGATTGTTCTTGTAGCTATTTCAACGTTTTTCCCCATTACCGTAGCGCTGAACTCGGCATTTAAATCGATTGATCCCGACATGGTTGACCTGATGACCACCATGGGAGCTAGTCGTGTGCAGATTTTCTGGCACGTCAAGTTGGCTGCTGCTGCACCGCAGTTTTTCTCGGGACTCAAAATGAGCGTGACCTACGCCGTAATTGGCGCAGTAATTGCAGAGTGGCTGGGAGGCGACGCTGGACTGGGCGTCTATATGACGCGCGTCAGAAAAGCATTTGCGTATGACAGGATGTTTGCAGCAATTGTGGTGGTTTCTGCGTTGTCGCTGGTGTTGATGAAGCTCGTAAAACTTGTCCAAAAGCATGCGCTGCCTTGGGATACCTCTCAGGGCGCTAAGGAATCCGCACGATAACTTTGACGGAACTCAAAGAAAGAAGTGATTACACGCATGAACGTATCTGATTGCAAGAGTATGACAAGAAAAGGCTTTCTAGCTGCAATGGGTTTCTCGACAGCAGGACTTTGCGCAGGTTGCTCACTTGAGCAACCGTCTGCTCCGTCCAACAGTAATAAGGGCGCTGGCGAGAAAAACGGCGGTACCACGGATATTACGTTTGCCCTGGATTACACTCCAAACACCAATCACACCGGCATTTATGTAGCTCAGGAGAAGGGCTACTTTGACCAAGCTGGTCTCAAGGTAACCATTCAGCAGCCGCCTGCTGACGGTGCAGACGCGCTGATTGGTGCGGGTGGCGCTCAGATGGGCGTTACCTACCAGGACTATATTGCTAACAGCCTCTCGTCTTCTAATCCGCTGCCATATACTGCGGTGGCTGCTATCATTCAGCACAATCTTTCGGGCATTATGAGCCGTGAAGAGGATCACATTGTTCGCCCACGAGACCTTAATAACCGCACTTACGCAACATGGAATCTCCCTGTTGAACAGGCTACTATCAGGTCTGTTATGGAGTCTGACGGTGGAGACCCTTCAACTCTTAAGATGGTGCCTTATGAGGTAGATGACGAGGTATCAGGCTTAAAAGCAAAGATGTTTGATGCTGTTTGGGTATATGAGCAGTGGGCTGTTCAAAACGCTCGTGTTCAGAACTTTGCGTACAACTATTTTGCCTTTGCAGCTATTGATCAAAACTTTGACTTTTACACACCAGTTATTGCGGTAAACGATGGTTTTGCAAAAGAGAATCCAGATGCTGTTAAGGCCTTCTTGAGCGCTGCAAGAAAGGGTTACGAATTCTGCGTTTCTAATCCAGATGAGGCGGCAGAGATTCTGCTCAAAGCTGTTCCAGAACTTGACGCTGACCTGGTTAAAGCCTCTCAGAAGTTCTTGGCTGCTAAGTACATTGACGACGCCGAGAAGTGGGGCGTTATTGATTCGGCTCGTTGGCAGCGTTTCTATACCTGGCTCAATAACCAGCAGCTACTTGAGAATAAGATTGATCCATCCGCAGGATTTACTAGTGAGTACCTTGGATAAGCAAACTACCGACATAACAGAGAGTGCAACCGTAGAAGCTCCTGGCGAGAAGGACCTTGTTGCTGCAGCTGCATGCGAGCCGCAACAGACTGCTCCGGCGCTTGAAGCACGCAGCCTTACGCTAGTCTGGGGAAATGGCCAGGTAGTTGCCAAGGACATCTCAATTGAGCTGCAGCCGGGCACTATCACCTGCCTGGTTGGTCGTTCAGGCTGCGGCAAGACAACGTTGCTCCACGCACTTGCGGGGCTTTTACAGCCGCAAGAGGGCAAGGTGCTGCTGCATGGCTCTGACGTTACGGGTCATCCGGGCCACATTGGCTACATGCTCCAGAAAGACTTGCTCATCCCAAGCAAACGAATCATCGACAACGTAGCACTTCCGCTTGAGCTGAAGGGCGTCTCACGCGCTGAGGCGCGCACACGGGCCCAGGAGATGCTGGTGCGCGGTGGACTTGAGCGCGTGGCGCAAAGCTGGCCTCACGAGCTCTCAGGCGGCATGAGACAGCGTGTTGCGTTCTTGCGCACGGCACTCATTGGCTCAGACATTATGCTGCTGGACGAGCCCTTCTCAGCGCTTGACGCTCTCACACGGCGAGAAATGCGTGCATGGCTCATGTCTTCCGTAAAAGAGTTTGACCTCTCGGTGCTGGTGATTACGCACGACGTTGACGAGGCTGTTGCCATGGCTTCGCGCATTTATGTGATGGCGGGAAGTCCCGCACAGGGTGTGGTAACCAAGATCGTGGGCGTTGTTGAGCCGCAAGGCTGCGCAGATACGGCGGTGGAGGCAGGCTCTGGCAAAGGTGCTGGTCAAGGTGCTGAACTGGCTTCGTTTGACCTGAGCGAAGAGTTTTTGGCTGCCAAGCGAGAAGTGCTTTCGTTGCTGGGATAGTTATCCTTTACAAGCGCTATGAACTGCCTCCCATTTCTTGGACATAAGAAATGGGAGGCAGTTCATATGCGGGGGATTATGATTCTGCAGCGTGTTAGCGTCGGCTTTTAGGCCTGGCGCACAAAATAG
>CAUTOT010000049.1:0-8823 GCA_963539765.1 uncultured Atopobium sp.
GTCCTTAGTGGCCTAGGTCTTTATTAAATTCGTCCAAGTTTTGGGACGCAGTTCAATACAATCTGTCGGCTTTTGTTGTGAGAAGTAAAACTACTGCGCGCTAGACTTAGTGATTACTGTCCTGCTGCTCTTCAAAGACATCTTCATCGACCTCTTCTTCGTCAAGTTTAAGAGGACGGAAGCTAGCAGTATCGCCACCAACGTAGTCTGCAACGGTAGCTGCGTTTTCAACGCGCTCCTTGTGCAGCGCTTCTGCAAAGATATCTTCGTCTTCCTCAATCTCTGCAATACGCTCTTTCATAGGAGCCTCAACAAGTGGCATAGAACCCGTCTGAGCTGCGTCATCAAGCGTGATACGAGTAAGCTTCTGCCCGCGCTTAACCTTGGAGAACAGAGGAACGTATTCAAAGACAATGTTGGAGTTCTCAAGACCATACCAGCGAGCAGGAGATCCGCAGATGCGACGAATAAAGTACTTGAGCTCAAGGCAACGAGCGTCAAAACCGTTGATGTCAGTCTCTGGAGCTAGTACCTTACGCAGCAGACAGAATCTAAAGTCACCAATTTCGGAGTGCTCCTTGTAGATGGAATACTTGTGATTCTGTGGAGCAAGCTGATTGTTCTTAATCAGGTCACCAACAATCTGATACAGATAGGTGTTAATACGCTGGTTTACCCTAAAGCCAAGACGCAGGGTAATCTTGAACAGGAAGTCTGTACCAAAGTCATTGACGATAAACTCACGGGTATTTGGATCGTCTGTCAGCGAGATGTTAATGAAGTAGTAAGCCTTAGCACGCTTTGGACGCTTATCCAAGATGGAATAGAGGATGTCTCGATCCAGCTTGTCAAAGGATGAATCATTAGTAAGAAAAACCAGGTTATCAGCGAGAGTTGAATAGTCTGTATCGTGGCTCAAGCTACGGAGCTGGTCAATGTATTTATCTACGGGGAGATAAACGCTCTGCGTCCTCTCAACAGCGGTACCGCGGCGCCAGACAAACATGACAACAAAGATTGCGGTAGCCATAAGAACGGTAAAGTAGCCGCCGTGGAAGAACTTGGTAAGGCTTGAGAAGAAGAACATAGCCTCGATAGCACCAAAGAAAAGAATGAATGGAATGGCCGCCCATAGGCGCTTTCTGATAACAGCCAGGTAGGTGTAGAGCAAGATTGAGGTCATGAGCATGGTAACGGTAATTGCAAGACCGTACGCTGCTTCCATGTGCTCAGAGCTTTGGAAGAGAAGTACAACGCCGATGCAGCCAACCCACATAATGTTATTAACAAGTGGAATGTAAATTTGACCTTTGGTTGTGGAGGGATAGTTAATCTTGATGTGAGGCATAAGGTCAAGCTTAATTGCCTCAGAGACAATGGAGTAAGAGCCAGTAATCAGTGCCTGAGAGGCAATAATTGCAGCAAGCGCAGAGAGAATAACGGCAAATGGTCTAAGCTGACCAGGAAGCATTTCAAAGAAAGGATTGAGGTCTTTGATGGCGTTGAAGCTCTCGTTAGTGTGGTTAGTGATAATCCATGCGCCTTGTCCAAGGTAGTTCAGAATCAAGCAGACCTTAACAAAAGGCCAGCTTACGTAAATGTTGCTCTTGCCAACGTGACCCATGTCAGAATAAAGTGCCTCTGCACCAGTGGTACAAAGGAAGACACTACCTAAAACCATGAGGCCAGCTGCATTGAGCTTGCCATCAAAGAGGAACAGAATGCCGCGGACTGGGTTAAGAGCTCGAACAACGCTAATGTCAGCAAACATGTTCATAACACCCATGGCACCCAAGAACAAGAACCAAAGCGTCATGACAGGGCCAAAGGCCTTACCAATGGTAGAAGTACCTGCCTTCTGTAAGGCAAAGAGGGTACAGAGGATGATGATGGTAATCATCACAACAATGTGCTGATTATCACCAATAATAGCATGAGCTGCAGGAATAGTACGCAAACCCTCAATAGCGGTGGTTACCGTAACAGCTGGGGTCAAAATACCGTCAGCAAGAAGAGCCGCGCCACCAATCATGGCAGGAATAATCAGCCATTTGGCGCACTTTTTAACCAAACTGTAGAGCGCAAAGATTCCGCCCTCATTGTGGTTGTCTGCCTTCATTGCAACCATGACGTATTTAACGGTTGTAATGAGTGTCAGTGTCCAGATGATGAGGGAGAGAGCACCCAAAACAACATCGGTGCTCATGGTAAGAAGTCCACCATTACCAGCGATAATTGCCTTCATGGTGTACATTGGAGAAGTGCCAATGTCACCGTAGACGATGCCAAGGGTAACAAGTACCATGCCAGCACTTAGAGGAATGCCGGTTGATTTCTTGGCTTTGTCCTTAGAGAAAAGCGCATGAAATGCAGCTTTACTTGTATTCATCTATTAATCCTCTCAACAGATGATCGGTTCAGTTCGTCATCATATGTTAGTCCATATACCTAGTTATAACTAGACGAATGTACAAACGTACTTATTTTGCCTGCAAGCGGAAAAATTTACTCATTTTCCCGCGGTTTTCTCGAGATTTTATATGCATGATGGATCTTCTGATTTCTTGAGAAGTCCTCCGGAATAGTTTCACTTGTTATGTCTTCGATGATGACGCCAGCTCGCTGGATTTTCTCGACATCTGGCTTAAAGGTACGCAGGTTGCACGAGAAAATGGCAACGCCACCGCGAGTCAGAAGGCGAGAAATGCCAATGATAAGCTCAGCGTGGTCTCTCTGGACATCAAACGAGCTCTGCCTCATGCGCGATGAGTTGGAGAAGGTAGGGACGTCGCAGAAGATGACATTCCAGCGGTTTTTGGTGTGACGCATCTCGGTAATCCAAGACAGGACGTCTGCCTGGACAAACTCGTGCTCCTCTCCGTCAAAACCGTTGCGCTTCATGTTGCGCTTAGCCCACTCAAGCGAGGGCTTGGAGAGGTCAACGGTTGTGGAGTGAAGCGCGCCACCATCTGCTGCGTAGCAGGTAGCGGTACCTGTATAGGCAAAGAGGTTGAGGAAGCTCTTAGCTGCGCCGGCACTCTTCATGAGCTCGCGAATTTCTGCACGTGTATCGCGGTGATCCAAGAAGATTCCACAGTCCAGCCTGGATGCAAAGTTGACCTCAAAGAGTAGGCCGCCCTCATCGATGAGCAGCATTTCTTTTCTGGAGTTGTCTGCAGCGCTGCCCTCGTCAGAGTACTGAGAGCCACCCTTTGCACGCGTTCTTGTTCGTAGATTTACGTTTGAGCTGGGTACGCCTAGAATGCGAGGAGCCAGAGCTAGGACGTCTAGGAGACGGCGCTTTGCAAGGTCTGGATCAATTTCTTTTGAAGCAGCATACTCAGAGATTTGCAGCCAGGTAGTTGGCTTTGTGGCGCCTTTGTAGATGTCAATGCTGACGGCGTAATCGGGCAGGTCAGCGTCATAAACGCGGTAGCACGAGACGTCGTTTTTACGAGCCCATTTAGCGCGCTGCTTGGCCACCTTAGCAAGGCGCGCAGCAAACTGATCTGATGCAGGAACCAGCACGCTTACCGGCTGGTCGTTAACCATGACAGTGGGACCTGCAGGAACCGAGGTTGACTCAGAGTTGCTTGCAGGTGCATCAGACGCACCGGCTTCGACTTCTTCAGCGATTGCGGCAGGGTAGGAGCGCATAGTGGCTATGGAGTTGCCCACGTAGACGGATAGTGTCTGCGAAGGTGTTGTCCTGAGTACCGTATCGGTATTTGTATCGCTGGTAAGAAGCGTACTTGCCTGACCAGCAAAAAGTCCAAGTGTGGCGTAAGCAGAGCCTTGAAGTGTAGGCTCTTCCTTGGTCCATGAGAGGTCGGCAACAACGCCCGTGAAGTGCTCTACGTGCTTGAGGAGCTCAGATGCTGGCAAGAACTGCACGTCTGCCTTGAGGCCGCCTGCACGAAGTGTATAGAGGACGGCTTCCTTAGCTTTTGGGCGAGGATCCGCTGCATAGAGTGTTACCTGGCGCTCCTGGCCCTTCTCGGCACGTTCATCTGCCTCGGCAAGCAAATCCTGCCAGGCATCGTCGTCGTGACCGGCCCAGCCCGTCATGCCCCAGCGAGCGCGCAGGATGCCCGGAGCCACGTCCAGCGCCATACCCGCAGCCTCCTGTGCAAGCGCGCCTGCTCCCGGGAACAGCAGCGCTGGCAGCGGCGCGTCTGGCGAGAAACCCGGTGCACTCGCAGCAGTTTGCGCCTGCAGGTACAGAAGGGCAGCAGCGTAGTCCAGCCTGAGCGGCGCAAACTCACGTGCCGGCCCTCGACCGCCAGTCAGACTGCGCTTAAAGAGCGCCTCACCAGCAAGGTCAATGCCAACCGTGGCGCGGTTGCGTGATACGCGCACGACAATAGTCACGTCAGGTGCAAGCGTGTTGACCATAGGACGGCTTCCGCGCTTTGCTGCAAGGCGGTCTACAATGGCGTCTTTTGTTCTGACAGCAATGAAGTTGGTATTTCTGAGCTGGTCATTTGTGCCGTGAGCGCTCACTGCAATGGTGGCATGTGGACCAATATGGTCTTCCCAAGCAATGCGGGACAGGTCTTCGTAGAGAGCGTCTGAAGTGGCAGCGCCAACGCGATCAAGCACCAAAATGACGCGAGACGTAAGGCGAGACCATAAACAGACGCGGTAAGCATCGGCAAGTGAGCCGTAAAACACAACCTGTCCGCCAAGAGGACGCACCTTTTTGATGCGCAGGCCGTCTAGCTCCTGTGCAAGAAGCTTCTCAAAGCCTTTTGGACACGTTGCAAAGAACTCAAGTTCTTGAGACATCGGGACACCTTTCGCCCGTAGGAATTGAATACATACTGACGTAACATTTTCCCATGTTTTTCTCGCCAAATGGCTGGGGAGAAGAAAATACATCAAGAACCCGTGGGTGCTAGGCTGTGTGTGACTTCGAGCAGCGCGTCTGCAGCCCGCACCACCCTCCGCTCACCGAAGACCGGACAGTTCATACATAATGTCCCAAATCATCTGTTATTTTTCGCTTAAAATACGCGTAGTATCTTTTACTAAGAAATACAGAGAGCTGTTTGAGGTTTGGGAGTCATTATGGATGCAAAAGTTATGGAAGCATTTGAGTCCTGGCGTGCAAACGTCACCGAAGAAGACCTGGTAGAAGAGCTCGGTGAGCTTGCTAAGCCAGAAGCAGAAGACAAGCTCTACGATGCATTTTATCGCTCACTTGCATTTGGTACCGCTGGTCTTCGTGGCACCATTGGCGTTGGCACCAACCGCATGAATGTCTACGTTGTTGCTCAGGCAACCCAGGGCCTTGCGGATTACCTCAATGCTCACTACCAGAATCCTACCGTGGCTCTTGCAAGGGATTCTCGCCTTAAGGGAGAGGATTTCCAGAAGGTTGCAGCTGGTGTTTTGGCAGCTAATGGCATCCGCGTGTACGTTTATCCACGTATCGAGCCTGTTCCAACGCTCTCGTTTGCTGTCCGCTACCTCAAGACTTCCGCAGGTATCGTGCTTACTGCAAGCCACAACCCTGCGCCCTACAATGGCTACAAGGTATACAACGATAACGGCGGCCAGATTACCGATGAGGCTGCAGCAGAGATTTCTGCAAATATCGCGCGCGTTAACCCCTTTGACGTTAAGCCTATGGACTTTGAAGAAGGTCTGGAGAAGGGTCTGATTGTTTGGACTCCAGAAGAGGTCCTGGACAACTTTATTGAGGCTATCAAGCGTGTCTCTATTCCAGGATTTAAGGCTGCCGACGGCTACAAGGTTGTATACACGCCGCTCAACGGTACAGGCATGGAGTGCGTCACACGCATCCTCAAGGAGATTGGCGTCAATGACGTCGATGTTGTTCCAGAGCAGGCAGAGCCAGACGGAAACTTCCCAACATGTTCCTATCCAAATCCAGAGTTCCGCGAGGCACTTGAGCTGGGCCTCAAGCTTGCCGATAAGGTAAAGCCAAACCTTTTGGTTGCAACTGACCCTGATGCCGACCGTATGGGTACCGCAATCCCACACAACGGCGATTATGTGCTGCTTTCCGGCAACGAGATGGGTGTTCTGCTTATGGACTGGCTCCTTACCATGGCAGAAGAGCGTGGCGAGAAACCCCAGGATAAGGTAGCTGTTTCTACCATCGTATCTTCCGCTATGCCTGACGTCCTGGCACGTGCTCGCGGCTTTGAGATGCGCCGCGTCCTTACGGGCTTCAAGTACATCGGCGACCAAATTGACCAGCTCAAGGATGCCGGCGAGGAGGATCGCTTCCTCATGGGCTTTGAGGAGTCCTATGGTTATCTTGTTGGTACGCATGCTCGCGATAAGGACGCTATTGTTGCAACCATGCTTTGCGTAGAGATGGCTTCTTGGTATGCTGCTCGCAACATGGACCTTTACGAGGCCATGGATGCCCTGTACCAGCGCTACGGCTACTATCTCAATGGCGTTGTCAACGCTGCCTATCCAGGCGCTGAGGGCGCCGCAAAGATGGCTCAGATTATGAGTGGTCTGCGTAAGAATCCACTGGAAATGGTTGGCAATTACAAGGTTGTTGGCGTAACTGACTATGCTGAGTGTGCTGAGATGCCTCGCGTCTCTGGTCTTCAGAAAGAGGCTCCTCAGACACTGCCAGCTTCCAATGTTATTGAGTACAGGCTTGAGGGTGACAACAAGGTTATCTTCCGCCCATCGGGTACTGAACCTAAGGTCAAAGCCTACCTCTTTGCCAACGGCGCTACTCGCGAAGAGGCCGAGGCTCGCATTGCAGAGCTCAGCGAAGCTGCACAGAAGGTGCTTTCATAATCTGCTTCTTCTAAAACGTCTTTCTCCGCACAATCTTTTAGCGAGAAACCCGTCCAGCCCAGCATCCACCTTTTCTGGATGCTGGGTTTTTTATGTGCTTTCCACAAAGACGCATACCGTACGAAAAAGTCCCGCACTTTAAAGTGCGGGACTCAAGTTTGTAGACGCCAAACAAATACCTTATCGTTTAGTAACTTTGCTATTCAGCGGCCTTTACCGTCACGGTGTACAGGGCGTTTGCAGCGCCAGCAATAGTCTCTGCGGCCCATGGGCGTGAGCTCACCTCAGGAGATAGAGGGTCGTGAACGTTTACCGTGCCATCATCGTTTTTGCTGGTTACCAGGATCCAGTGAGCGCCATCCGAGCTCAGCTTATTGCTCTTAACCTCAACAAGCAGGAAGGTTTCAGCATCTAGAAGCGTGGTGATATTGTCGGCAGAAATGTTATAGCTCTCAGCGGTAAGACCAAGGTTATCTAAGTTCTTCTCGAGAAATGATCTGTTCATTCCAGAGTCGGTGTCCGTTGCCTTGGCCGTTTCAACAGCGCCCGCAATATCTGCTGGAGTCCAGTTGTTCTTTCCGGTAAGTCCCATGTATGCCATAGAAAGGGCAGTTGGACCAGAGCCCTTGGTGGCAATTACAGAACCGGCATATGAGACGCCGCCCCACCTGGAGTCCCAAGTATAGAGCTGTGGAGCTGTGCCTTTGGTGATTGAATCGTCGTAGGTTTTGGCTTTGCCGTCAGAATCGGGATAGTTTGCAACAAAATCAATAGCCTCAGGGTGGGCGAGCGCCAGCTCAATGAGGCTTTTATCGCTGTATTTATCAGCGTGTTCTGCAATCCACGCAAGGTTTTTGTTCTGATCAAGCTTAGCTGCCAGGGCTTTAGTCAGCTCCTCTGAAGTTCCCACAGCAACACGAGAATCAACGGAGTTGGCCTCTACCTCTGGAGTAGATTCTTTAGCGCAACCACGCACACAGCTCGACACAATAAAGACCAGTAAAAGTGCCGCAATGACCGCTAGTCCAATGACAATATAGGTTCTCGTACGAGAATCAATGCGATGTAGTAGAGATTGTCTCTTAAAAAGAATGGCCTGCGAACCAAGGGTATTTCTCTTGCGACGTCTTGCCTGCCTATCAGAAATACCGCCATCACGAGGAGGACGGCCATTTTGTGGAGGACGACGACGCATTGCAGGATCTCCGTAGGAGCCTTGTCTTCTATCAGGTGAATCATTCAGGGGCATGGTGGCCTCCAAGCCGTAAAAATAGTTTCACTCATGATGAATCATACGGCGAGAAGTGCATAAATACTTTTAGAAAACGGTGAATGCAATATTCCGACCGACGAGCGGGTAATTTACACCGTTTAGCGGTTTGGCATGCGCATAAGGGTTGATTAAGTATATTCTTTTACTCACTATCATTTGTTTTCAAAAGTTAGTGAGCCGCATAAAGAAAGAAGGCGTCGTGAAGCATAGAAATGCTCGACAGGACGTGATTCGTGAGCTTGTTCGCAGCGAGTCAATCCGTACGCAGCGCGATCTTGTTGACATGCTTAAAGATCGTGGTTTTGCCTGTACTCAAGCAACCGTTTCTCGTGATACAGCAGAAATGGATTTGCAAAAGCTTCCCGAGGGCGCCTATGTGCTTTCTGAAGATATGCATTTGCAGAAAATGCTCTCTGAGTTTGTGGTTGGGGCTACAGCAGCAGAGAATCTTATTGTGATTCGATGCCATCCGGGCACTGCATCAGCCGTTGCGTTTGCCCTTGATGACGTTGAGCTTGACCACGTTGTTGGCACCGTTGCCGGCGACGATACCGTTTTGATGATTGTGGATAAAACTGCGCATGCTGCAGACGTGGTACGCATCATTACGCAACTTGGCAACGTAGACAACATTTTCTAAACATAAAGCCTTTGGCGAGAAACCCGTCAAGGCACAAGTCTTACAAAAAAGGAGCCTGCATAGTGATGTGACCCCCAAAAGTTAGACTTTTATAGCGTAGCAGTTTATATGACTGCTA
>CAUTOT010000050.1:0-8726 GCA_963539765.1 uncultured Atopobium sp.
CTGAGAAAACCTAGCCAGGGATTAAAATATAAATACAGATAACAAATAACAACAGAAAAAGAATTGCTGCTGCATACCCTTTGGGCGGATTAGCGAAACGTGAAATAAGAGCTTCTACCAAGGTGCATGAAGCCATGCAGAAGAAAATTCCAAAGTTAATAGGAGTATCAATATTCGCAAAGGTGGTAGTTGCGAATATTGCAAGAGCAACAAGACCGTAAACTCCTGCTCGCTTAAAGGAATTTTTTGAAAAAGCACACATGCAGCCAGCAATAAAAATAAAGGGATACGAAATTGAAGGCACCCAAATTTGCATGACTAAAGGAGTAAACCACGTAAGCTTGATGTGAGAGATAAAGAACAAATCATAGGTAAAGTGAAACAGTATCATTGATACCACTGAGATTCCTCGAATAGTATCAAAGAAAGTTACTCTACCTTTGGATTGTTCTAATTCCACACCCATACTGTGACTATGAAATTGATCTAATAAGTGCAGTAACCCTACCTAAAATGACAGGATTCTGTACGTAGATTGGCTCCATAAAATCGTTTTCTGGCTGAAGACGAATACGATTATTTTCTCTATAGAATGTCTTAACAGTCGCAGAGTCATCAATGAGAGCAACAACGATTTCTCCGTCATGGGCATCTTGCTGCTCTTTTACAACAATATAATCGCCATCAAAAATACCAGCGTTAATCATTGATTCTCCACGTACGCGAAGAATGAAAGAGCTTGAATCTCCAACAATGCTTGTTGGAAGAGATAGAGATTCCTCAACGTTTTGCTCAGCAAGAATAGGTGTGCCTGCGGCAACACGTCCTACAAGAGGAAGACTAATGACATTATTAGCTACATCTTGCGTTACTGGAGCGAGCTTTGCTGCGTCAGAAGTGCTAGAAGCCTGGGGAACAATCTTCATAGTACGAGGCTTCTTTGGGTCTCTATCAATAAGGCCAAACTGCTCCAGGACCTTTAGATGCATATGGACAGTTGAAGGAGATGCAAGATTAACAGCAGCACCAATCTCTCTTACTGAAGGGGGATAGCCGTGTTGATCTGTGTATGAACAGATGTATTCATAAATTGCTGCCTGACGCTTGCTGAGTTTGCCCTTTGGCATATGAGCCTCCTTTTTCTTTTTAGTAATAATACACGTGTTCTAATAATTAATCAAACGAATGTTCTATTTTTTCTTGACACGAACAAATGTACTACATATTATTAGTACAAACGTTCGGACATGACTTTTTGTCCGGTGTATTAGATATAACTAGTTCCGTAAAAACTATTACGGAAGGAAATGATATGAGGCGTATGTATCAGTCAAAGATGTATCAGGTTAACGGCACTTCAGCACTTGCTTCTTATAAGCCTGCATTCAAGGTTATTGAAGGCGGCGCAAAGAAGGGTTCCGTTGCACCTCAGCTTGAGGAAGTCTCTTACGTAAAGACGCTGACTAACAAAGAGGCTTTTATTGCAGGTCTTATTGTTACCGCATCATTTATTCTGATGTTTGCGATTTCTTTCCTTCGTACAACTGCTCTTAATTCATTTGCAACATCTGTAATGGATAGCGCTTCACAAACAATTACCGTTCAGAGCAATGATACGTTGTGGTCAATTGCAGAGAGCAACCCAATTGAGGGCGTCTCTACAGAGCAGCAAGTAAGTTGGATTAGAGAAAGAAATAATCTCGATTCTTCTCTTTTAAGAGCTGGACAAACCTTAGAGATTCCTTCTGTATCTAAATAGTAAATATTTATGTAAATTTCTCTCAGAATTCTGTGTTGATAGCAGTCAATACCTGCGTAAAATGGTATCTTCCTTTTATACGAAAAAAGGGGATTCCATGCGTTGTCCAAAATGCGGTCACGAAGAGTCAAAGGTTATTGATTCTCGCTCATCTGAGAATAACGATGCCATTAGAAGGCGTCGCGAGTGCATGTCCTGTAAGTTTCGTTTTACAACCTATGAGCGCTTAGAAGAGATTCCTATCACCGTTGTTAAGAAAGACGGTCACAAGGAGCCTTTTGATAGACAGAAGCTTATGAGAGGTCTTGTTGCTGCAACAGTAAAGAGAGATATCTCTGTTGCTTCTCTTGATCATTTTATTGATGGTATTGAGTCTCAGATTAGAGATAAGGGTCAATACGAGATTAAATCTGAAGATCTTGGAAGCATTGTGCTTAAAAACCTAGTTATGCTCGATAAAGTTGCATACATTAGGTTTGCTTCTGTCTATAGAGACTTCAAAGATGTTGATGAATTTAGCGCAGAATTAAGGAGCCTGAATTAATGAGCAATTTTGACATCCAGCTACCTATTAAACGCCTTGATCCTACTGTTGAGCTACCTTCGTACGCCTATACAGGAGACGCTGGATTAGATCTTAGAAGTGCTGAAGATATTGATCTTGCTCCTTTTGAGCGCAAACTTATTTCCACTGGTTTAGCTATTGCAATCCCTGATGGATACGCAGGATTTGTTCAGCCTAGAAGCGGCCTTGCCCTTAAAAAGGGCCTTTCTATGGCAAATACTCCAGGCCTTATTGATGCTCATTATCGCGGTGAGCTTAAGGTTTGTGCCATTAACCTTGATAGCAAAGAAACTATTCATATTGAGCGCGGTGAGCGCATTGCGCAGCTTGTGATTCAACAGGTCCCTGTTGTACAGCTTGTTGAAGTTGATGAGCTTGATCAGACTGATCGCGGTACAGGCGGTTTTGGTTCAAGCGGCGTTCAATAATTTTTTATTTTGGTGATAAGCGCTTCAGCGCTTGCATATAGGAAAAGCCTCTTTAGGAAGGAAGAGCTTAATGGAGAAGTTCTTTAAGGTAGCTGAGCGTGGCAGTAATCCCGCTCAAGAGTTTAGGGCTGGAATTACTACATTCCTCGCAATGGCATACATTATTGCAGTAAACCCAGCTCTTCTCGCTGCTGCAGGAGTTCCAGTTTCGGCAGCTATTACTGCTACCTGTCTTGGTGGCGGCATTATGACCATTTTGATGGGTCTTTTCTCTAACCGACCACTTGCTTGCGCATCTGGTATGGGTGTAAACGCTGTTGTAGCCTTCTCTCTTACTCCAATTACTGGTGGAGATTGGCACGCATCAATGGCAGTTATCTTCATTGAAGGAATTGCTATTCTTCTTTTAGTTCTCTGCGGCCTTCGTGAAGCAATCATGGATGCAATCCCTGTAAACCTACGCCACGCAATCTCAGTTGGCCTAGGTCTTTTTATTGCCATGATTGGTCTCAAGAACAGCGGTATTATCGTTGCAAATGAGTCCACACTTGTTGCTCTTGGCGATATTTTCTCTCCAACCTTTATCGTTGGTGTAATTTCCATTGTTGCAACAGTTGTTCTTTACTCTGCTCGTGTTAAGGGTTCCCTGCTTATCGGCATTATTCTTGCCGTACTTGCTGGTATTCCTCTTGGTGTTACCGCAAGCCCTACTGGCATTGTTTCTGGTCTTGATTTCTCCACTTTTGGTGCACCATTCTTGACCGATAGCGCTGGAGTCATGGGTATTGTTAAGGCACTGACAACTCCAGTTCTTCTTGTATTTGCATTCTCTTTGATGATGTCCGACTTCTTCGATACCATGGGTTCTGCTATGGCTATTGCTAAGCAGGGAGACTTCCTCACTGAGGACGGCAACGTTAAGGACATCAAGCAGATCCTCATTGTTGACTCTGCTGCTGCAGCTGCAGGTGGTTTCTTTGGTGCTTCTTCCATTACCACATTCATCGAGTCCGCATCCGGCGCTGCTGACGGCGGTCGTACTGGTCTTTCTTCTATTTTTACCGGTCTGCTCTTTATTGCAGCAGCATTCATTGCACCTCTCATTTCTATCGTCAGCTCTGCAGCAACTTGTGGTGCACTGGTCCTTGTTGGCTTCCTGATGATGTCTGAGGTTACCGAGATTGATTGGAACGATCTTCTTGAGGGCTTCCCAGCATTCATGGTTATCGCTGGTATTCCAATGACTTACTCAATCTCTGACGGCATTGGCTTTGGCTTCATCTTCTATGTTGTTGTTGCTCTTGTTACTGGTAACGTTAAGAAGGTTAAGCCTCTGATGTGGGTTGCAACTCTTGCGTTTGTTGCTTACTTCATCATTGCTAACTAGTTTTTAGTATTAGGGGAGCGCGTTCAAGATGGGGGTCTTGACGCGCTTCTTTTTTATTTGTGAATAGATTGTGTGCAATCTATTTTTTAGAGATAACTGATAATGATTGTCACCAGTAGGGTATAACAAAGCCAGTTACGATTTATACGATTGGAGCCAATCATGGCAGACGTTATTACTAAAGACCTTGTTATTGTTGGCGGTGGTCCTGCAGGACTTTCAGCAGCAATTTATGCAAAACGCGCCCTTCTCGATACTGTTGTTTTAGAGAAACAGGCAGTAGGTGGCCAGGTCATCACCACTACTGAGGTTGAGAATTATCCTGGTATGCCAAACACTGATGGCTTCACTATTACCGATACTCTTCAGAAGCAGGCTACAGACCTCGGTGCAGAGATTGTCATGGCCAATGTCCTTTCTATTGTTAAGGATCCAGAGACTAATCTCTTTGCACTGGAGACTTCTGAGGGAACGTATCACGCAAAGGCCGTCATTGTTTCTGGTGGCGCTAACCCTCGCCACGCTGGCTTTACCAACGAAGAGAAATTCACAGGCAAGGGTGTTTCTTACTGCGCTACCTGCGACGGTATGTTCTATCGCGGTAAGCAGGTATTTGTTATCGGCGGCGGCAACACCGCTGTAGAGGAGTCTCAGTTCCTGGCTCGTTTTGCTGACAAAGTAACTCTTATTGTCCGCAAGGATCACCTCAGAGCTAACGCAACTGCAATTAAGCAGTTCGAGGAGAATCCTAAGACAGAGATTCGTTATCTGACCAGCATTACTGCAGTTGATGGTAACGATTTGCTTACTTCCATCACCTTCCGCAATAACCAGACGGGAGAAGAGCACACAGAGACCTTTGATGAGGGCAGCTTTGGTGTCTTTGTCTTGGTAGGTCGCGTACCTTCAACCGAGCTTCTAACCGACCTCGTAGACCTTGATGAGCAGGGATATGTCCTTGCAGACGAACGTATGGCTACTAAGACACCTGGTCTCTTTACCGCAGGAGACCTCAATAAGAAGCCATTGCGTCAGATTATTACCGCTGCTGCAGATGGCGCTATTGCCGCAACTTCTGTAGCATCCTATCTTGGTCAGCCTGTCGAGGGCTAAGAGTTTCTCGATAAGAAGCTTTAAAGTTTGATACCAAAAGGGGACCGTAAACAATTACGGTCCCCTTATTATTTCTTTGGCGAGAAGAACTACTAAAGGTCAATCCAATATCTTTGCGTAAGCACATTGTCCTCATCAAGGACTTCGTTTTCGAGTATTCCGCCGTTATTGATTATAGACTTTGCCGAGCCGATATTATCTTTACGACAGCACATAAGAACACGCTCGATGCCTAGTTTCTTGCATTCTTTGAGCGCAAGCGCAATCATTGCTGTTGCATAGCCTTTTCTTCTCTCACTTGGTCGAATCCCATCACCAATGTGTCCGCCACTATATAGAAGCCCCTCATTAAGACTATGGCGAATATTTACAGCACCAACAAAAATATTTTTATCATAGTCATAGCAAAAGAGGGTTGTTGTGGGCACTCGACCAGCTGGAACTGGTTCCTTTTCGTCTAGTTGTTCTAGATAGTTTGTAAAGTCATGGTGATCAAATCTAAAAATGCGTCTTGGAGATGGATTTGTATGATTTGTCTCGATATCATGTTTCCACTCATCAAGCATCTCTATGAGCTGTGCTTTATTTTCTTCAGTTGGTTTTATAAGAGCGATCTTCATGTAACTCCTTGAGTAATTAAATTTTTAGTTAAACCGTAATTTCAATTTGATTGTCTTCAAGAGCAATAATGCAACTTTCATAATAGCCATCTCCGGTTGTTCTTGGTCCGCTGATGACTTCATAGCCGTCTGCTTTCAACTCTGCAGTGAGGGTATCTACCTTTTCTTTACTTCCGACACTAAATGCAATATGAGCGTATCCTGTGTGGTTGATCTCTTTTGGTAAATCTGACATTTTAGGTTTATTCATGATTTCAAGTTGTGCACCACTATCGAAGGAGAGGAAGAACGAGCGAAAATTCGTTTGAGGATTATGATAGCCATCGTTGGATGTTGCTCCAAAGTGCTTTACAAAAAACCGTCGAGCACTCTCTAAATCGTTTACATACAGTGCGATATGTTCAATTCTCATGGCTGTCTCCGAAAATCTATGACTGCATTTTGTTCTTCTAGTCAATAACGCCCAGCGTAATCACTCTTTGCTACAGCAGTCCATTTTCTGATGAATTTTGTTTTAGCTTCTGTATAAGCATCTCTATTGTGTTCAAATTGTTTCCATAAACCCAATTTCAACGTTTCGTATTCTTTTGCAATCTGTGGATGGTCTTTCAGGTAATCTCGAAAATACAGTTCATCGTTATCTCCGACATATCGGAGATGAATGTGAAAGACCTTATCGGCAAACCCATTTTTAGTATAACCAGAGTTCAAAGATATTCTGCGATCTTCCGTTGACATTCGCAGAAGTCCACTGCGTTCGATAAGTTGCGCAATACATTCGATATTAGAATCCGTTGAAATTTCAACAAGAACGTCGACTATATCTTTTGCCCATATTCCAGGAACTGCGGTACTACCAATATGACTAATCCTCTTTATAGAGTGTTTAGGTAAAATATATTGTAGCTTGGCTTCCATTTCACTATAAAATGCATCCCATTTGTCATTGCGCTCGACAAGAAATATTGGGAAAAGTTCTCATAATTCGTTCAGAGACATTTCTGACAGTTCTTTTTCTACTTTCATAGTTTTCTTTTCTTTCTTTGATAGTCTCCTAAATTTGTCTTGATATATTACTTTTTCTTCGCCACAAAGTAGTATCGATGAATTTTTCCCTTGATTACGCCATCTTGCTCAATAATTTTCTGAGCTTTAAAGAGGTTCTCTTGGTATTTTTTGACTTCAAAGTATGGGAATTCCCAGTCAATGATTCTTGCAAACCAAACAAGAGCACCTACATCATAAAATTCTATGGGCCTATAGGCTTCAGCTTCCTCAATAATGTCAAATCCATTATTTATTAATTCTTGTCTGGCAATACTTAAATAAGCTTTAGGAAAGGGAAGCTCGATATCTCCTAGTAGAAGCTCTACCAGGTCCCTGTCATTCTCAGCGCCAACCTGTTGCGTAAGAAACATACCCCCACTTTTAAGAATTCTTTTTAGTTCTTGTATGTTGTATTTACCGTGTCTGTTGGTAACAAGATCAAAGTAATCATCTTCAAACGGAAGCTCATCTCCTCCGTCAGCTGCCTTAAAGTCTATCCCTAAAGGAAGGAGTCTCTCTTCACACAGTTTGATGTTTGGAGCATAACCTTCAATTGCTGCAGTCTGTTTAGGATTGGTGAGAAAAGACAAAAGAAATTCTCCACCACCCGTTTCCATATCTAATAGATAATCAGTATCGTGTAGATAGGATTTGATGATACTTCCAAAGTCCCATGGAAGATCATCCTCTTCTTTATATCTGTTCCTAATATGGGAGAAATCCCATCCCTTGATATGAGCAATTTCTTGTTCATGAAGCCATTGGGCGAGAAGTGCTTGTTTTTCCATAGTATGTTTCCTTAAGACCGTGATTTTCGGATGTACAATTATTATATATCGTTTGACTGTATAGAAGGATTTTTACCTAATCTACCTGCATATTTATTGTATTTATGCAGGTAGATTGCTTATTTTTTATAAAAGGGGAGTAAAAGGTTAAAATCATACGATGAAGCATAAGACAGTGTAATTTTGTAGCCATCAATACATTGAATATATAAAGCTCTGTGATTAAGTTATTTCAAGATGATTTATCAATATGTATAACTATAAAAATACGTTCAGCCCTAAAAATTAGTTTTAGAGAGGTACCAAGAAAGCTATTTTATAAATAAAAGATTCAGTATTGTCGCCAACTTATCAAATTGAATAATCATCAAATTTATCATGTCATTAAATATAGTTTATAGAGCTGTAGGTGTAATTACTCATAAGTAATTAATATCGTAGCTTAGAAAGGCTCTCAGAGGCTCATTTTCTGGGTAATAATAATGTGATTGAAGCTCTGTATACTATTGCAGTCGATACTATTTATATAATAGTATGTAAAAGTCTGATAATCGATATTATGTAAACTAATGAATTACGGAAAAAGGAGAAGGATTTTGGACCCCTCTCCTTTACGTTGTTAGTGCGTTTGCAATGTACGCTACACCGATGAGTCGGTCATGACATTTAATTTAATCATGACGTCGCTCTCGTACATCTCATCAAAAATGACAAGAATCTTATCGAGTGCCATCAATTCAGTTTGACCGGTTGGAATAATCTCCAAGCCCGCACGATCAATAGTTACAACCCTCACTTTGTCCGGCCATGGGATGTCTTGGAGCAATTTGCCCTCTACAGGGCTTCCTTGACCAATTGTGAACTCATGAAGGATTTTCTCGCCAGAATCCAGTGTTGGTTTATACTCCCCTTGCTGAGAAGCTAAGAATTCTGCAAGTAAGTGCTCGTAGAATGGGTCAACACGCAGGATGTTTGCGGTTACGTAGGACACGATTGCAACTGCTGACATGGCCATAAGA
>CAUTOT010000051.1:0-8528 GCA_963539765.1 uncultured Atopobium sp.
CCATCTTTTGCCAGAGCTTGCATGTAGCGAGTGGCATCATCGCAGATAAACTCAGCTTTAAGCTTATTGTTTCGAGCGTTTCTGCGAGCCATCTGAATGTTGTTTTCAACCTGGTCAACGCCAGTGAGCAAGAGGCTGATGCCTTGAGCTTCAGCGGCGTGTGCCAAGCAAAGTCCAATGGTTCCCGTGCCGCAGTAGGCGTCAAGAACTCGCAGGTTGCTGGCTTGCGCGGAAGCGGTTGCTTGTGCTGCGGAGTTGGCCTGCGCAGCGCTGGTCTGCGCAGCGCCGGTCAACGCGGCGCCCGCCTGCGCAGTATCGGCGGGCTCGGCGCCAGCAAGCTTGGAGCCAGCTAGCGCGCCGTCGATAGCCATCTGATAGAGCACCTCAGTTTGCTGAGGGTTTGTCTGGTAGAAACTGGTTGGACCAATCTCAAACGTGCAGTCCAAAAGTTTGTCGCTCATAGACGTTGAGCCCCAAAGCAGACGGGTTTCTCGCCCCAAGATTGCGTTGGTGCGCTTCTGGTTGACGTTCAAGAAGATGCTGGTCAGCTCGGGGTGTGCCTTGCGAAGCGCGGCAATAAACTCCTGTTCATGGGGCAGATGTTGGCCGTTGATCACCAGCACCAGCATAACGTCGTTGGTGGCATATCCGCAGCGCACCACGCCGTGGCGAAGCGCTCCTTTGCCGCGATCTTCCTGGTAGGCGTGGATGTTGAACTGACCGGCAAGATACGCCACGTCGTTGAGGATAGCGCGAGCTCGACCGTCCTCTACCAGGCATTCCTTTGAAGCAATAATCTTGTGCGTTCCACTTGCGTAAAAACCGGAGCGAACCGTGCGGCCCTTACCCGGCGCAAACGGCGTTGCTGCCTTGTGGCGATACGCCAGGGGCTCGTCCATTCCACGGATGGGCTCGATAGTTACGTTATTGATGCTTGCTAGTGGGGCGAGAAGTTCTTCTACCTGCGCCTGCTTGCGCTTAAGTTGGATAGGATAGGGGACCGAAAGCCATTCACAGCCTCCGCAGCTACGCGCAATAGAGCATGTTGGTGTCTTGTATCCCATAGGTCCTCTCCAAATCTTGGGTTACTACTATACCGTTTGCGGGCTTAAATGGCACGTTGAGGGGATTGTTGTGTCTAATATGTTTCATTTTTTGTATCGTTTCCCGTTTATGTAAAAAAACCGTTAGGCTATCAGGCACAGTATTTTGGCGAGACAAAGGGGTGGATTATGGCTCTCATCAGCAAGATTGGCATCATTGGTGCTAATCACGTCGGCGCTCATGTTGCAAATGCCCTGCTTTACCAGGGACTTGTTACGGAGCTCTTTATTAGTGATACAAACGAAGTTCTGTGCAAAGCTCAGGTAAACGACTTGCTGGATGCAATGCCATTTTATCCACACCCTGCTCGCGTCTATGAGCTTGATGACCGCTATGAGGAGCTTGCTGGCTGCGACATTATCGTTAACGCTGCAGGTCACGTAGCTGCTGCTGCGGGCAATCGCGATGGCGAGCTCTTTGTCACTACTGACGAGGCCAAGAAGTTTGCAAAGCGTATTGCAGACGCTGGCTTCAATGGCATTTGGGTCAACATTGCAAACCCATGCGACGTTGTTACCACTGAGCTCCAGTATCTGACTGGCGCTAATCCAAATAAGGTAATCGGTTCCGGCACCACGTTGGATTCTGCTCGACTCCGCCACGCGCTTTCCGGCGCTACCGGCTATCCAGCATCTTGCATCAACGCTTGGATGCTTGGCGAGCACGGCAACGGCATGTTCGCTTGCTGGTCGCACGTTTCCATTGGCTGCCTCACCCTCGACGAAGTTGCAGCTCAGACAGGCAAGACCTTTGACCTCCCAGAGCTTGAGCAGGCTGGTCGCATGGGCGGTTACGTCACTTACAGCGGCAAGCAGTGCACCGAGTACTCCATTGCAAACGGAGCCGTCGAGGTCATCAAGGCTATTGTCCACGACACCAAACTGATTACGCCAGTTTCCACGCTGCTCACCGACGTGTATGGTGTTTCTGGCTTCTACTCTTCACTTCCTGCGGTTATCGGCGCTAATGGTGTCGAGAAGGTCTTTGTGCCCAAGCTCTCCGACTCCGAGATTGAGGCATGGCGCAAGTCCTGCGAGCATGTCAAGGGCAACATTGATCAGCTCGGCTGGCTTGAGGTAGACGCTCGAATCGACTAGCACGACGCGCACCGCGGGTTCCGTACCAGCTGCGAGCTGCGACGGGCGCGAGCAGCACCTGCGAGCATAGCCTGCGAACAGGCAATAGTGCACACCGAACACACCTCGGGGTTTCTCCCGAGGTGTGTTTTTGTATGGGCGAGCGTCTTTCTGTCATTTTCTGATTGCCCTCTGATTGCGAGCCTGAAAAGTACATGAAGTCTGAGCAAATTTGCTCAGATATAGCGAAAAAAACCGGCAAAACACTCAGACTTGGTGCACTTTTCCGGCAAATCGTTCAGACTTGGCGAGAAAATCAGGCTCCATGGGAACGACCGTAAAAGCCAATCCTGGATCCAAAAGTCACGTCACGAAAGGCCCGCCTGAAAAGTGCAAAGAATCTGTATTTGAGGCACAGATTCTTTAACAAAATCAGGCAAATCCACAGAATCTTTGATGCATTTAGGCAAAATCCACAGATTCTTTGCAGAAATCAGGCGCGCTTAATCCAAGTCTTACAGGTCGGATACTTTTCCCGAAGAGACGATCTTCACGCCATGCGCGTCAATCTTCTCGCCACGTGCAGCGTTCTTCTCGCCACGCCCGCTCACATCTCGCACGTTGCGCGCAACCGCGCCTCACGTGCACCACAAAACCCTCGTTTCACCTGCAATTTTTAAACAACATTTAAATAAAAATTCTATTGACTTGTAATCAATGTGATATCACAATGATGCCAACATAAAGCTCATTGTCACAAAGGAGATCTTATGAGCACCGAGAAAATCATCAAATCCAAGAGTGGTTGGCTGTTCTTGCTGATTACCATTGCTCTTTTTGCAGTTGCAGCCTTGTTTTTGGCTAATTTTGTACTCAGCGCTATCGCTGCAGACAGAAATCCTCGCCTGGACCCATCGTTCCCAAGCATCATTGGTGCACTGGTATTCTTCTTTGCAGGAATGTTTGTTTCAAGCGGCCTGTTCAGTCTTCAGCCTGGTCAGGCAAAGGTGTGTGTGCTGTTTGGTAAGTATATTGGCACCGTTAAGGACGAGGGCCTTCGTTGGGCAAATCCTTACTACGCCAAGACTCTTTCCACAAACTTGGGAGACCTTTCCTCTCTCGCTACAGGCGTGGGAACTCCAAGTGTAAACGTGCACACCTCCATCATTTCCACCCGTGCTCGCACACTAAACGGTGACGTTCTCAAGGTCAACGACCGCATGGGCAATCCAATCGAAATCGCCGAGGTTGTTGTTTGGCGCGTCAGCGATACCGCAAAGGCTCTCTTTGACGTCGACGACTACGACAGCTACGTTGCTATGCAGGCAGAGACCGCGCTCAGGCACGTCGCTAGCATCTACAGCTATGACCACATGGAGGACGAGTCCGAGTCCAACACCGCAATTACTCTGCGCTCCAACATCGAGGAGGTCTCTGAGGCGCTTCAGTCCGAGCTGAGCCGCAACCTTTCCGTTGCTGGTATCACCGTTGACGACGCTCGTCTCACGCACCTCTCCTACGCTCCTGAGATCGCGCAGGCAATGCTCCGCCGCCAGCAGGCAGAGGCAATCATTGCTGCGCGTAAAAAGATCGTCGAGGGCGCCGTTTCCATGGTTGACATGGCCCTCACTCAGCTTTCCGAGAATGGCGTTGTTGAGTTTGACGAGGACCGCAAGGCCGTTATGGCTTCCAACCTCATGGTTGTTCTCTGCGGCGAGTCCGAGGCTCAGCCTGTGCTTAACACCGGTTCCTTGCAGCAGTAAAGCATGGCGAGAAACCCATGGCACCTCGCAAACAATATCCACTTCGTGTAGCTCCAGAAGTCTGGGAGGCGGTTGAACGCTGGGCGCAAGACGACATGCGTTCAACTAACGCTCAGGTAGAATGGATTTTGCGCGACGCTCTGAGAAGGGCAAAGCGCTCTCCAAAAGTTCAAGACACTCGTGTGAACAAGACAGACAAGATGGAAGAAGGAAACTAACATGGCCGACAATATTCCACAGCCACCTGTTCCTAACGCTCCCGTACCTCCAGCCGCTCCAGCGGCACCAGCTGCACCCGCAGCGCCCGCGGCTCCCGCAGCACCAGCCCCGGCGCCAGCCCCAGCCCCAGCAGCTCCGGGCGAGGTTGTTCCTGTGCTGAGCGTCCAGCACTTTACCAAGAAGTATGGCTCCAAGGTGGCCGTTTCTGATCTTTCGCTCGACGTTATGCCTGGCGACATCTACGGTTTTATCGGCCACAACGGCGCAGGTAAAACCACGCTTATCAAGTCCATCGTTGGTGCTCAGCCATTTGAGGGCGGTGTCATTTTTGTGGACTCCAAGAACGTACTGGTTGACCCTGTTGGAACAAAGCAGGTTATTGCTTACGTTCCAGATAATCCAGACATTTACGAGTTTATGAGCGGCATCAAGTACCTCAATTACGTCAGTGACATTTTTGGCGTTCCTGCGGAGAATCGCGTCGAGCGCATTACAACGCTGGCCAACCGCCTGGGAATCACCGACTCTTTGGCAAACGCTATCGGTAGCTACTCTCACGGTATGAAGCAGAAGCTGGTTTTGATTTCCGCCCTGCTCCACGAGCCAAAGCTCATCATTTTGGACGAGCCATTTGTCGGCTTGGATCCAGCGGCAAGCTTTGAGCTAAAGAAGATGCTGCACGAGCTTGCTGACCGCGGATCTGCCGTGTTCTTCTCGTCACACGTTCTTGAAGTTGTCGAGAAACTCTGCAATAAAATTGCAATTATTCGTCAGGGCAAGCTTCTTGCCGCAGGTAAAACGGACGAGATTCGCGGTAACGCTTCACTTGAGGAAGTCTTCCTTGGTCTTGAGGCAGGCGCCCCTGGCGTTTCTGCTGATATTGCTCAGGATATGGCCACCACAAAGGACGGCGCCGCTGTTCAGCCAGTCATTCCTGGCGCACCTGTAGTCGCCGCACCTGCGGCCCCCGCTGCACCAGCTGCACCAGCAGCACCTGCAGCACCTGCAGCTCCAGCAGCTCCAGCGGCGCCTGCAGCTCCAGCCGCGCCCACAGCACCAACCGTGCCTGGTGCCCCAGTGCCTCCAGGCGCTCCAGTTCCTCCTTCCTTCCCTAAGGAGAACTAGTCATGGCAAACAACGTTCCACAGGCTCCTCAGCGCCCCGATGTGCCTGAGCAGAACCTGCAACTTTCAGGAGATGTCTTTATTCCAGCTCAAGTAAGCGCTGGTCAAGTTCCTGTTCTTGATCGTTCCGAGCTCAAATTGCCTTCTGACCTCAAAGTGTTCTGGATGCTGCTTAAGGTTCAGATCACCATGATTTGGACTACGCAGGTTATAGGTGCTCGAAAGAATTTTGAGAGAAAAGTTGGCGCGAATGCTCTGCCTATTGTCGGCGGCGTTTTTGCAGTTGTTGGCGCACTCTTTATGATGGTCTACATCTACGGCGTTTCAACAACTTTAGCCATTGCCGGCTTCACAAGGCTGCTGCCTCTCGCGGGAATTCTAGTTGGCGCTCTACCTGGTGTTATTTTGACATTTGTAAAGGCCAATGGCGTGCTTTTTGCGTACAAGGATTACGACTTTATCATGTCGTTGCCAATCAAAAAGAGCACCATTATCTATTCTCGCGTAGCTGCTCTTTATGCTGCAGAGGGTATCTGGTCTATCACCATTATGCTGCCAGTCTTTTTGGCTTACTTTAGCTTTGAGGCAGTCACGCTTCCGCGTTTGATTGGTGCTTTGTTTGCGCTTCTTCTTGGACCTAACCTTGCAGTTTCTGCTGCAATTCTCTTGGCTTTTGCGGTTGCAGCCCTTGCTGCAAAACTGCACTTCAAGAACTTGGGAATGGTCATCGGCGGCGTTTTTGGCCTTTTCTTTATGGTTGCGTATCTGTTCTTTATCTTTACGGTATCTTTCAATGCAGACAAGTTTGTCCCAGGTGTGGTGGATAACTTCCATAACACCGCCTTTACCGTTGCAAGTTCAGTTGGCGTAGTTTATCTTCCATCGCTATGGATTGCTGATTTCTTTAACTCCGGCTCCATTGTCAGCTTCTTGCTGTTTGCTCTGGTCTCCATTGGAGCTCCTGCGGCAATCGTGGCAATTATCTCTCGCTTCAACGACCGCATTAATGCGCTGGTAAGCGAGGACAAGGTTCAGAAGAAGTTCACAACCAAACAGATTTCCACTAAGTCTGCGACGCCATTTGTTGCCCTAATCAGAAAAGAGATTCAGACCATCACGGGCTATCCAGCAGTCTTTATCAACATGCTCTTTGGCTGCTTGTTGATGGTTATTCTCGCCTTTATTTCTATGTTCTTTAGCACGTCGTCTATCGTGGCCTATTTTGTTCCTGTGTCCGAAGTTCCGCGCTATCTACCTCTGGCAAGAACCATTCTTGGCATGATAACCACCTGGTTTGGTACCTCGATGTTCTGCGCTGCCAATTCTGCTGCCATTTCGTACTCGCTGGAAGGCCGCTCAAACTGGCTGATGGCAACTATGCCGGTTTCCCCAAAGCAGATTTTTGGCGCAAAGATTGCCGTTAACATGATCTACGTGCTTATCTTCAGCGTGCTGACCCAGATTTTCTTCCTGATTCCTGGTCACATCACCCTTGAAACGGCGCTGAGAAACGTTATCCTGCCGCTCTGCATTGTGTTCCTGGTGTCTAACGTGGGCCTGGCCATTGATATTCGCCGACCAAACTTTGAGTGGACTTCCGTTGTCGACATCACCAAGAGAAGCCTTTCGGTCACGGTGTCTTCTCTTGTGGGCACACTTGGCTCCATGTTTGTTATCGGCGGAACGTTCATGATGATGATTATCCCGGTTATGGACTCGTTCAGCTCTTCAGCAGGCGTGGTCAACGAGACGCTTCCTAACATCATCTTTGTCACGCTGTCGTTGGTGAACGCAATTATCGGCTACCTGATCTTTAACAACACCGTTCACCGAGGAGTCAGAATCTAACTTTTGTGATGCGTAAGGTTGGCCTCGCGGAATTCCATGGCATCTACCTGCGGTAACAACACAAAATATTCTGTCGAGATGAAACTTTGAGGCACCCACCACATGTCGTTTATCGAATGGTGGGTGTCTCTTTTTGTGCTTTGCGGTACGGTAGGGTGGCTAGAGGTTTTCTTGTTCGGTAAGTAGCAGGAAGGGCCGAAGCATATCGCGCTAGACTCGGGCGCGTACTATCGGCTGACCTTCTCGGCTGCTTGCCGCAGTCAGAGGAGGCATCATGGCCGAAAAAAATGTTTCTAAGGTAAAGAATGTGGTCCTGGTGGGCCAAGGTGGCGTGGGCAAAACCATGCTTGCCGAGGCAATGCTGCATCTGACGGGTGCAACCACTCGTTTAGGCGGCCACGCAGGCACAAAGCCCACGCTTGATTACGATTCACAAGAGTCAGAGCGCGGATTCTCTATCTCTACTACTATCGCACCAATTACCTGGGAAAATACACGCATTAACGTGCTCGATGCACCGTGCTATCCTGACTTTGTGGGCGACGCCTATTCGGCGATGAGCGCTGTTGAGACTGCGCTGTTTGTCGTTGATGCAGCTAGTGGACCTGGCACTATTACTACCAGGCTTTGGTTTGCCGCTGAGGACCTGTCACTGTCTCGCGCGCTGTTCATTAACCGCCTTGATCGCCCCGATGCAGACTACGAGACCGCAATGGCTATGCTCCAGGACCGTTTTGGATCCTCACTTGGCGCGGTAACTATTCCAATGGGTTCCGGCGAGGCTTTCTCCGGCATCATTGACGTTGTCCATCAGAAGGCTCGCAAGCTGGTAGATGGTAAGCCCGAGGTCACCGACATTCCTGCCGAGTTCCAGGCAGAGGCCCAGGCCGCTCGCGCTGCTCTGACCGAGTTGGTTGTTGAGGCAGACGACGAGCTTATGATGCGCTACCTCGAGGGTGGAGAGATTACGCAGGAAGAGCTTGAGGGCCTGCTGAGCAAAGCTCTTATGGAGCGCATTTTTGTTCCTGTCTTTTCCGGCTCTTGTGTCCGCGAAGAGGGTGTAATCTCCCTGTTGGACGCTATTGACGGTTGGTTCCCAACTATGTCTGACTTTGGACGCATTCCGCTGGTCAATGGCGAGCAGCTTGATATTTCACCTGATGACGAGCGTCCTGTCGCGTTTGCCTTCAAGTCGCTGCAGGATCCACAGAACGGCAAGCTTACGTTTGTAAAGGTGCTCGCAGGTACCGTTTCTGCAGGTGCTGAGCTTATTAACGCTCGCACGCGCAAGCCTGAGCGTCTTTCTCACCTGTATCGTATGTGCGGCAAAGAGACGGCAGACGTCAGCACCGCCGCAGCTGGCGATATCGTGGTAGTTCCAAAGCTTGAGGCCA
>CAUTOT010000052.1:0-8304 GCA_963539765.1 uncultured Atopobium sp.
GACACAGATTCTTTAATAACATCAGGCAAATCCACAGATTCTTTGGTGTTTTTAGGCAAAATTTACAGATTCTTTGCAGAAATCAGGCGCGCACTCGGCTTGCATTCGCCGCACTCCTAGTGCGTCTTTCTCGCGAGAAACCCGGTGCACTTCAGAGCCCTCTTGTCATGAAGCACCACCGCACACGACAATAAAACCGCAGCTTAAACGCTTACTCAGCGGTAGGGTTGTCGGCGGGGGAGACGTGCATGTTGCCTTCGTTTTGGGCGATGTCCGCGAGCGTCTTGCTGTCCAGAAAACTGGAGGTCATGCGGCCAAGGTCACGCCAAATGTTGATGGTGGTGCAGGACTCCATCTGAGGACAGAGGGTGGTGTTTGTGCAGTTCAAGCAGCTAGCGGGAGCAAGATTGCCTTCGGCTGCGCGAAGAATCTCACCCAGCGTGTAGTCCTCGGGCTTGCGCGTGAGGCGATAGCCGCCGCCCTTTCCACGTAGGCTCTCGACGTATCCAGCCTTGTGCATCAGGGCAATGACCTGCTCAAGGTACTTGCGCGAGATGTTCTGGCGCTCGGAAACGTCGCCCAGCGAGACCCATCCCTCGTGAACAGCCAGGTCAGCCATTGCGCGGAGCGCGTACATTCCCTTTGTAGAGAACATTCCAGCCACGGCTACTCGCCGTCCTCGACACGCTTGCTCTCGGTACCGTCTTCGGTGGTAGACGCACCGGCTGCAGCAGAACCGCTGCTGTGGGCCTCAAGCATCTCCTCGAGCGTATGCCATGCCAGCTCGGCGCACTTAACGCGTGCGGGCATGTGAGCGATGTCGTGCAGAATGTTGGCATCTTCCAGCTGGTCAAGCGCGGCCTCGTCGGTCTCTTCTCCGCGAATCATGCGTCCAAAGAGTTTGCAGAGCTCAATGGCCTCTTCTGGGGTGCGGTCGATCATCAGATCGCTCATAATATCGGCCGATGCCTGAGAGATTGCGCATCCGCTGCCCACAAAAGCAGCCTCGGCAATCTTGCCGCCCTCTATGCGCACGGAAAACGTGAGCTCATCGCCACAAGAAGGGTTAACACCCTCGTGGGAGACGGTTGGGTTGTCCATCTGGTATTTGTAATCGGGGTGAGAAACGTGGTCCATAAACTCAGCGTTATACAGGTCGTTTGCTGCCACTTATTTCAACTCCTTGTTTTATTTGTTGCTGATCGCGCTGCCAAAGATCTTCCATACCTGGTTAAGACCCTCGATGAGCTGGTCAATGTCGTGTTTATCGTTGTAGAACGCAACAGATGCGCGGCAGGTGCTGGACTCGTGCAGCTCAATCAAAAGCGGCTCGGCGCAGTGATGACCAGCGCGAATGCAAACGTTGTTCATGTCTAGGATGCTCGAGACGTCGTGTGGATGAACGCCGCGCACGTTAAACGCCACAGCTCCCACGTGGTTTTGTCCCAGCTTAGAGCCAACGATGTCAACAAAGTCCAGCGTGCACAGCTGCTGCACCAAGTATCTGGCGAGAAGTTCTTCTCGCTTCTCGATCTTTGCCATATCCAAGCCGTTGAGGTATTCGACAGCGGCGCCGGTAGCGTAGATACCTGCGGCGTCCTGCGTGCCCGCCTCAAACTTCTCGGGAACAGGAGCCCAAACGGCGCTGGTTTCGGTGACGGAATCAATCATCTCGCCGCCGGTAAGGAACGGTGGCATGGCATCAAGCAGCTCAGCGCGACCCCAGAGCACGCCAATACCCATAGGTCCACACATCTTGTGCGCCGAGAAAGCCAGCAGGTCGCAGTCAAGATCATGCACGTCAATAGGGATGTGAGGCGCGGACTGCGCAGCGTCGACAACCATGTAGGCGCCCATAGTGTGAGCGCGCTTGGCAATGGCCTTGATGTCATTGCGGGTGCCCAGCACGTTGGAGACGTGTGTGACAGACACAATCTTTGCGCGCTCGGTAATCTTTGATGCAATCTCTTCAGGCGTAATCTGGTACTGCGAGTTCATGCGCAGGTACACCAGGTTAGCGCCGGTAGCCTTGCAAATCTGCTGCCAAGGAATGATATTGGAATGGTGCTCCATGATGGAAATGACCACGTCATCGCCTGGCTTGAGCGCATAGCGACCAAGGCTTGAAGCAACCAGATTAAGCGCCTCAGAAGTGTTGCGCGTAAAGATAATCTGACGGTCTTCTGGCTTGCCGTTTTTATCGACAGCGCCAATGAACTTTGCAATCGAAGCGCGAGCACCATCGATAGCCGCGGTTGCTTCCACGCTCCAACGGTACAATCCGCGCAGAGCGTTTGCGTTCATGGTCTCGTAGAAGCGAGACTGCGCCTCAATGACCGCGCGTGGGCGCTGAGAAGTAGCAGCGCTGTCCAAGTAAGCTACCTCGGGATTTGCTGCCAGAATCGGAAAATCTGCCTTGTAAGGATTATCGGTAATCTGAGCAACTTCTGCGTCGGTCATTACGCGACACCACCTTTGTTGGAATTGACTCCAGCGCTTGCGTTACCAGCTGCGTCGTTGCTGGCAGCATCGTTGCTGACAGCATCGTCACTAGCTGCAGCTTCGTCATAGTCGTGAGCAATTTCTGCGCCCAGCTCAGCCTCGCAACGCTCAACAGCCACGCGGTGGGAAATCTCCTCAGGTGCGTTGATGATGGCGTCTTCAAAGAGCGCGCGCACAAACAGCTGCTCTGCAGCCTGGCGAGAAAGTCCTCGAGCTGCAAGGTAATCAAGCTGCTCAGGGGAGACGGATCCAATGGTAGCTCCGTGGTTACCAGCAACATTGTCCTCATCGCAGAGAATAACAGGCATGGTCTTGTTGACAACGTCGTCACCAAGAATCATGACCGTTTCAATCTCGTTACCCTGGGCATCCTTTGCGCCACGAACAAGATCGATAGTTGCACGAAGCGTCTTCTTAGCTGCCTCGTTAAGGACGCCAGACTCGGTGAGCTGTGCACGCGTAGAGGTGCCGCGCATGCGTACCAGGTGGTTGATATCAAGCGTCTCTTCGTGAGTGGCGTGATAGCGATTGTTGAGGTCAAGGCGAGCTCGAGCGCCAACCAAGTTAGCGGTGAGACCAAGACCAATGGTTGAGCCGCCCAGTGCGTACTGCTTAACATCAACGGCAGCATCCTGGTGAATCTCAAGTCCAACGCTCTCGAGGTGCTGCTGGCCCTCGTTGACGCCAAGCATCTCAATAAGGTGCAGCTTAGCACCAGCCTCAACCACAATGCGGGTGAGCGCAGCGCTGGTTGGGAGCTCGTCGCCGGAAGCACTCGCGTCGCTGCCTGCAGGCGCGTCGCCGCCGTCGCTCGCATCGCCTGCAAACGCAGCGATGACTACGGTAGCCTCGGCACCTTCGCGCACAATGATGCCGGTGTTAGCGCACTGATTTTGAGCTGCAGAAACAGCGACAACAATAGGCTCTTCTCGCTTGGTACGAGCGGGAACATTGTAGAAATCAGACTTGAATGCCTGAGACTCTACATAGTCAGTAACCTCCTGGCCCATTCCACACTCAATACGCTCAAAAAGACGAGGTAGAGGCAGGTATACTGTGCCTGCATCAGCGTGATCAGGGACGGTAACTGACAGTGAGTTAGCGCGTAGACGGTTCCATGTCTGAGCTGCAGGAACGTTGGCGCGATTAATCAAAACGTTATCCATTAGCCAATCGCTCCTTCCATCTCAAGTTTAATCAGGTTGTTCATCTCAACGGCGTACTCCATTGGGAGCTCCTTTGAGACAGGGTTTGCAAATCCGTTGACTACCATGGTGCGAGCCTCAGCCTCAGAGCAACCGCGGCTCATCAGGTACAAAACGGTGTCATCAGAAATGCGGCCAATAGTTGCCTCGTGGCCAATCTGTGCAGTTGCATTGCGGACATCCATCTCTGGGATAGTGTCGGAACGGCTGATGTTATCCAGCATTAGCGACTGGCAAGAGAACGCTACGCGAGCGTTTTCTGCCTTGCGACCAACGGTAACTGCAGAGCGGAAGGTATTGACGCCGCCGTCCTTGGAGATGGACTTGGTGTCAACGTTTGCCGAGTTGTTGGAACCGTTGATAATAACCTTACAACCCGTATCCAGGTCCTGTGTGGCGCCTGCAAACGTAATACCGGTGAACTCGCAGTTAGAGGAATCGCCGTTCATGATGGTAGAAGGATAGAGATAGGAAACGTGGCTACCAAAAGAGCCCGAGACCCACTCCATTTTTGCATTGCTGCCAATGATGGCGCGCTTGGTGTTGAGGTTGTACATGTTCTTGGACCAGTTTTCGATGGTCGAGTAACGCAGACGTGCACCATCCTTAACAAAGAGCTCAACAGCTCCTGCATGGAGGTTTGCGGCGTAGTACTTAGGTGCGGAGCAGCCCTCAATAAAGTGCAGGTCAGCGCCTTCCTCAACAATAATAAGTGTGTGCTCAAACTGGCCAGCACCCTGAGCATTTAGCCTAAAGTAGCTCTGAAGTGGGTAGTCCAGAGTGACATTCTTAGGAACATAGACAAAAGAACCACCAGACCACACGGCATAGTGCAGCGCCGCAAACTTGTGGTCTGAAGGAGGAATCAGCTTGCCAAAGTACTCTTTAACAACAGGTTCCCACTGAGGATCATGCAAAGCATCCTCAATGGTGGTGTAAATAACGCCCTGCTCAGCAACTTCCTCACGCATGTTGTGATAGACAATCTCAGAATCGTACTGAGCACCAACACCAGCCAGGCTCTCTGCCTCTGCCTGTGGAATGCCTAGACGATCAAAGGTATCCCTAATATCCTCAGGTACGTCGTCCCAGCTATTTGCCTGCTGTGTCTTTGGCGAGACATACGTGGAGATATGGTTCAAATCCAGACCTGCAATAGAAGGTCCCCAGTTGGTAGCCATCTGGCGCTGGTGATAGGTTTCCAGGGCCGACAACCTCATCTGGAGCATCCACTCGGGCTCTTCTTTTTTCTCGGAAATAGCACGCACAATTTCTGGCGTAAGGCCATCATCGTAGCGCTCGTAACCCTCTTCGGACTTGGTGAAGTCGTAGAGCGAGCGGTCTACGTCAGCGACCTCAGATCGCTTCTTCTCGCTCACTAGTTAGCACCACCCTCATCAGTCTGATTCTCAAAACGCTCAAAGCCCTCGTGGTCAATCTGATTGATGAGGTCAGCAGGACCGTCTGCTACCAGGTGACCCTTGACCATAACGTGAGTGCGGTCAATCTCAAGGCGCTCAAGAATACGGGTGTTGTGAGTAATGATGAGCAGCGAGCCGTCACAGGTCTCGCGATAAGCCTGAATACCCTTTGAAACAACGGAGAGTGCGTCAACGTCCAGGCCGGAATCGGTCTCGTCGAGAATAGCAAGTTTAGGCTGAAGCAGCAGAAGCTGGAGCATCTCAACCTTTTTCTTCTCGCCACCAGAGAAGCCAACGTTAAGCTCACGCATCAAGAAGCCCTGGTCAAGCTCAAGCTGATCAGAGATCTGACCAACACGCTGACGGAACTGACGAGCGGTCATCTTAAGCTCAGGGCGCATCTGTGTGATGGTGCGCAGGAATGAATAAAGAGGAACACCAGGAACCTCAACAGGTGCCTGATAGGAGAGGAAAATGCCTGCAAGTGAGCGCTTATCTGCAGCAAGCTCAGTTACATCCTCGCCGTTAAAGATAAGGGAACCATCGGTAATCTTATAGGTGGGGTCACCCATGATGACGCGGCCAAGTGTTGATTTACCTGCGCCGTTAGGTCCCATCAGGACGTGAGCCTGGCCATCACCAATGCTCAAATCAATTGAATGCAGGATGGATTTCTCCTCGGTACCTGCGGAAATTCCGTTTACACGGAGTAGCTCAGTTGCCATAAATCTCTCTCCAAATATCTCTACGTGCAAGCACGTGATACGTTTGTGACTAGCCAGTTCGGGCAGCTCTAGGGCGAGCAAAACCTTTGTGCTAGTGCGGTCTGGTGGTAAAGGCAAACGCCAATGCCACTGACGTTTTTGTCATACCCCAAAATCCGCTAATTCATACTAAATGGTAGGAATTAAAAAGCAACCCTTGCATGAGCACTTTTTCACGTTTTCTAGAAAATAATCGGATTTTTTCATAGGTTTCAAAAGTTATAAAAGCTTTTCTGTGCTAGAGCAGTCTCTCACGGGTAAACTAGAAACATCTAAGTTTGTAACAAGGAGGATTCATGGGTCAGAGAATTCAAGGTACCGAAGATCTTTACGGCGGCTATATGCGCTCTTGGGAGCATATGCAAGATGTTGCCCGCCATCTGTTTGGTACTTATGGCTTTGACCGCATTGAGACTCCAGCACTTGAGCAGGTAGATACCTTTGTTCACGGTATTGGTGAGTCCACCGACGTCGTACGCAAAGAGATGTTCCGCGTCTTTTCGGGCGCCCTGCTTGAGGACCTGCTAGCTGCCGGCAATGAGTCCGGTCTTAAGCCTCGTCAGCGCATGGCTATGCGTCCTGAGGGAACTGCTGGTGTGGTTCGTGCTGCTGTTGAGCACAACTTTGTGCCACAGGGAGGAACTCCTGCAAAGCTTTGGTACGCCGAGTCAATGTTCAGGGGAGAACGTCCTCAGAAGGGCCGTTTGCGTCAGTTCCACCAGGTAGGTGTTGAGTGGCTTGGAGCCTCTGATCCAGCTGCCGATGCAGAGTCTATCATCATGTTGATGAAGTTTTACGAGCAGATGGGTTTCTCGCCAGCTGATATGAAGCTCATGATTAACTCCATGGGTGACGCGGAGTGTCGCCCTGCATATCGCGAGAAGGTCAAGCAGTTCATTCTTGATCATAAGGATGAGATGTGTGAGGACTGTCTTGAGCGTGCAGAGATTAATCCACTTCGTGCGTTTGACTGCAAAAACGAGGGCTGCCACGCAGTTATGAAGGATGCCCCGCTGATTTCTGACAACCTGTGTGATGATTGTCATGCTCACTATGAGCAGGTCAAGGCATATTTGGATGCTGCGGGTATTTCATACGTTGAGGATCCAACGCTTGTTCGTGGCCTGGATTATTACACACGTACCGTTTTTGAGGTAGAGATTCCAAACGCTGGCGTTGGCGCCATTGGCGGCGGCGGTCGTTATGACGGTCTTGTTGAGCTTGAAGGCGGAAAGCCAACCCCAGGCGTTGGATTTGCTGTTGGCTTTGAGCGCATAATGCTTGCGCTGGAAGCCCTTGGTGTTGCAGCTGAGCCTGCGGCTCCAAGCTGCGTGTATGTTGCTTGTGCAGGCGCCGAGCAGGCTCCTGTTGTATTTGATACCGTGTTGGCATTGCGTGAAGCTGGTATTAGATGCGAAGCTGACCGTACTGGCCGTTCGCTGAAGGCTCAGTTTAAGCAGGCAGATAAGATGGGTGCAACGCTTTGCGTGGTCATTGGCCCAGATGAGGTTGAGGCTGGCACGGTAACTCTTCGTGACATGGAGTCTCACGAGCAGATACAGGTGCCTGCTGACCAGCTTGTTGCTGAGGTTAAAGCCAGACTGTAACGGCTAACGGATTTTAATAGTTAAATGTAAACCCTCTCGTGTCAGTGACTCGGGAGGGTTTGTTTTGTTAAGCAACCTTTACGGCAGGAAGGTTTGCGGTAGAGCCTGTGGACTCATCATCCTGTACGCGTGGACATGCGCAGCTGCGGACATCGTCAGAGGTGAGGCCAAGCCAACGAGCTCGGTGGCCATCAATTTTTGCTGGACGGCGATGCAGCCACAGAGAAATTCCCAGAGTCCAAAGAGGCAGCAAATAAAGGAAACTTGCAGCTAAAAGACTCATAGAAGGTGCGCCAATTGCAGAGAGTACCGAGATGTTGGAGATGGACCACGGTACCAGAGGAGCAAGGATTACAGCGCTATTCTCGATATCCAAAGCAAGGGCGCTTGAAGAGTCTTCTGCGTTCTCGCACAGATCGTTTGTCAGCATAATGGCCAAGGTCTGGTTACAAGAAACCATTGAGGTAAACATGCTGGTAATCAGAACGCCAAAGAAAGGCGTGGAGTTATCGGAGAGGTCAGCTACCAGCTGGCACATACGGCGAAGCAGGCCAGTTGTCTGGAAAAGACCAGCATAGCTTGAAGAAATGGTGACAATCATCAAAACGTTTGTCATAGAGAAAATGCCGCCACCGTTGACCATGTTTGCTACGGTAGCACCTGGAGCACGAAGGCCAAAAAGTAGAATGATAGGCAGGTCGGTAAGAGGGACGCGCTGAATTGTGACACACAGAATGCAGGCAAGTACCAGGCTAGATGTCATGGTAACAATGACATCAACCTTAAGAAGCGAGAAAACAATCAC
>CAUTOT010000053.1:0-8302 GCA_963539765.1 uncultured Atopobium sp.
TTTGATCAACTACCTCTCTTACCTTCTCAAGCTTTGTATCCATAAGCTCTTGCATTTTTGCCATGTTATCCGTAACACGACGATCCAACTCTTGGGAGCTTCTTATAAGCTCTGCAGATGATGTTTGACTTTGCTCTTGCAGCGTCTTTACTTGCGAAAGCTTAGAGGAAAGTGTGACAAGGCTCACGATAAGCACAATGACAACTACAGCCAAAACTAACAGCACAAGCAAATCCACAAGACTCCCCTAACTCATAGCAGAACAAACAAACGCAAACACAGCAAACGCAATCTGAGTGTTAACCAAAAATTCCGTAGATTGCTTCTGCAATGCTATTGGTAATGCTCTCTACGAAATTCACAAATGGATTATCGGAATCAACGTCTTTGTCTCCATAAGGATTAGTGAAGTAATCCCAGAACTCTTCCCAATAGTTTTGCTGGCGGTAATACCTATAGGAATCATCATCTTCAGTACGATCCTGCTTATCATCAGTATCGTTGTTTGTTTCGTTCTTGCTGTTCTTTTCTTTCTCTTTCTTAGTAGAAAGCGTCTCATCAGAACCAAGCGTGACGTTGATAGTAAGGCGGTCTTCTCCACGCATGATTTCTACAGGAACGGTCTCTCCAATCTTGTGAGAGCGAACGGCAATAATAGCTGCATCAGCAGAAACTACGCGCTCTCCACCAATAGAGACAATAACGTCACCCTTTTTAATACCAGCACCCTCTGCAGGACTATCATCAAGAAGGCCTGCTACATACGCACCGTAATCTACCGAGAGATCATTGCGCTTTGCAACTCGAGGAGTAACGGTCTGCATAGAAAGACCAATATAGGCATGCTTAACTTGCTGGCCAGAAAGAATCTGATTTGCAATATCAATGGCATAGTTAGAAGGAATTGCAAAGCCAATACCCGCAAATGACTTGGTATCTGACGAGAACAACGTACAAATACCCACAAGCTGACCATTAGAGTCAACCAGAGCACCGCCAGAATTACCTGGGTTAATAGCTGCATCAACCTGGATGAGGTTTGCATAAATAGTGGTTTCTCCACCCTCTGTCTCAAGCATATCTCCACGAGAAAGAGCAGACACGATACCTGCAGAAACAGAGTGATCAAGACCAAATGGACTACCAACACTCATAACCCAACTACCAGGAGCCAAGTTATCGGAATTACCAATCTCAATTGGAGTAAGGCTATCTCCTTTAAGATCTGCATGAAGAACAGCCAGGTCAGAAGTTGGATCTGTACCAACAACAGTACACTCATACTCTTTATCATTAACGGAGATAGAGAACGTATCCATGCCCTCAATGACGTGGTAATTGGTAAGAATGTCTCCATTTGTGTTCAATACAACGCCAGAACCGGTTGAGCCTGATGAATCACTGGTAGCCTTAACGGACACAACCGAAGGCAAAACCTTAGAAGCTACCGTTTCTGCCGTCTTAGTATCAGTTGGTTCTGCAGCAGGACGAGACGTCGCTGCTTGAGAAATAGTTGCCTGACCAGATACTGCAGGAAGCTTAGAAATTCCCTCTCCCAAAGCAATGGTAGGAACACAAGCAACGGCAAAAGCAATTGCACAAGCTGTTCTTTTTACACTTGAGCTTTTGAACATAGACATAAATCCAGCCTGCTTAACTGACGAAAAACGCTTATTTACAGTGGAATCTGTGGTTAAACCATGTGCTTGGTTCTCCATAGACATCCTCCTTAACATCACTTTGATGCAAACAACTAACGCAAATAATTCTGCGCTAAACATCAATTTTTCAATATGAGTATTCTACCCGTTATACCGGACAAAAATTCGTTTCTCATTATGAGAAAGACGCGCGGGAGTCCTGCTCGTAAGAAAGAAGTTTGCAAATCCCATTAAATACGGTTTGTACCTGCGATTATGCTCTAAACAGATAGCCTACACCACGTACCGTCTCAAGATGAGCGGCTGCTTGAGGGCCAATCTTTGAGCGAACACGCCTTACGTGAACGTCAACTGTTCTGGTACCGCCGCAGTATTCAAAGCCCCAAACGCGCTGCAAAAGAGCCTCACGTGAGTATGCGCGAGATGGATGCGTTGCCAAGAACGATAGCAGCAGATACTCCATATACGTAAGATCAACAGGAGATTCATCGATGTAAACCTGATACGTTGCCAGGTTAATCTTTATATTGTCAACAATAACCAAGTCTCTAGAAGTACTCTCGGTGCCTGGCCACAAAAGTAGTGAGCACCTCAGGCTAAACTCCTGAATAGTTGCTGTAGACAAAATAAAATCGCTCTTACCCTGAACAGGTAGAACAAATTTAGAAAGATTATCAAGGTCAGCCACAAACAAGCGAGCAATTCCGCCGTTTTGCGCAGAATAATTCTCAACGGTACTAATGACATCTTGAGAAAGGTCTTTTTGATCAAGAATAATCAGGTCAAAAGTATGACCAGAAGCCGCAGCCTGTGAAAATGAAGCAGCACTTGCAAGAGCAATGGAAACATCAATGACATGCGAAAGTTCACGCATACGTTCATGTAAGCGTGTCGTTGCAGATACAAGAAGAATATTCTTGTGATGCATCGATTCCCCCTTGAATAAGCTTAATCTTATCAAGCATACCACAAGCTGCGAATAAAGAGCAGATATACCTCATTATCTGCATTTAGGGCGAGAAGATCTTCTCGCCCTAAATTATTTTTTACGGTATGCGCATTAATTATAAAAAGTATAGGTTTTATGCAATGGCACCAATAAATTCCGCTGTTCGTGGGTTCTGTGGATTGTTAAAAATAACATCAGGGGTGCCCTGCTCAACCACCACTCCTCCTTCCATAAAGACCACGCGATCTGCAACGTCTTTTGCAAAGCCCATCTCGTGCGTTACCACAATCATGGTCATGCCAGAGTTCTTTGCCAAGTCGCGCATGACGTCCAAAACACCACGAACAAGCTCGGGGTCAAGCGCGGAAGTAGGCTCGTCAAAAAGAAGTACGTTTGGATGCATTGCCACGGCACGTGCAATAGCCACGCGTTGCTGCTGTCCACCGGAAAGAGCGCCAGGCTTAAAGTCTGCTCTATCAGCAAGACCAACAGCCTCAAGCTGCTTTAGGGCTTCCGCCTCTGCCTCTTCTTTTGACTTTCCTAGAACTTTAATCTGACCAATCATTACGTTCTCTTTGACGGTCAAATGACCAAACAGATTGAACTGCTGAAAGACCATTCCCACGTCTCTACGAAGGGCGTTAACCTCGGCTTCGTTTGTATCTGTAATCTCTTGGTCTTCGATAAGAATATGGCCTGCCGAAGGAGTCTCAAGCAGATTGATACAACGCAGCATGGTGGACTTGCCAGAGCCAGAAGGACCAAGCACAACCACTACTTCACCTGGCCAAACAGTAAGGTTTACGTCATGCAAAACATGCGTGGTACCAAACGACTTATTAAGGTGCTCAATACGAACAATAGGATGCTCACCCGCTTCAAAAGCGTGGTTAGTAAGAGGCTTGTCGCGCTTGTATGCCTCTTGTGCAGCAACTTCAGCATCCAAGGCAGGATGTTCTGTGCTTGATTTCTTTTTAAAAGAAAAGAACGACATTAGTTTTCCTCCTTGGAAAGAGCTTGGGGCTTATTGGCTGTGGCGCTTGCTGCAGTGCTTACAGTTTTGCCTGTTTCTGACTGCTCCATGCGTTTCTCGATACTGCCAACCACCTTAATAAGTGGCAGCGTAATTGCCAAATAGAACAGAGCTGCTGTCATGTATGGCGTCATGTTTCCCGTTGAGGTGGTGAGGTTTTTAGCAAACATCATCAGCTCCATAACACCTACAGAAGAAAGCAGCGAAGTATCTTTATAGGACGTAATAAAGTCGCTGGTAAGAGGTGGAATTACTCGACGAATAGTTTGAGGAATGATGATAAACGTCATGGTCTGGAAGCGATTCATGCCAAGAGAACTTGCGGCCTCATACTGACCCTGTGGAATCGACTGAATGCCCGCACGGAAGATCTCTGAAAGATATGCAGAAGAATTGATTGCAACCACAATAAAACCAAGCAGATTGGTGTCTAAATTGATATTCAGCATAGGAAGACCAAAGAACAGAATATAAATCTGCAGGAAAAATGGGGTTCCGCGCAACAGATTGATGTATACCACTGCAAGTGCGCGCAGGAGCGGATTTTTGGAGATCTTAAGCAGGGCAAAGCCCATTCCCAACACAATAGCCACGGGATAAGCGCAAATTACAATTGCCAGACAAACCAGCCATCCAGGGAACAGCATTACAACGGAAGAAACAATCAGCTGAGGCTTTAAGAACATGCCCAAGAAGTGATTGGAGTTCCATGCTTCGACCCAAGGCTGAGCGTCAAGCCAATTCACTATAGCCTGAACAGGCGTATTAGAAATAATGGTGATTTGAGGAGAAGAAGCAAGCTTTTGAGTCCCCTGCTCAGTGGTGTAGGTTCCTTCAACAGTATACGAGCCGCCGTCCACGGGAAACTTCATGCCAGAAATCTCTACACGAATCAGCTTCTGAGCGTCCACGAGTGTTGCAAAAGAAATAACAACCTGCGTTCCTTGAACGCTTGCAGTTGCCTCGATCTTCTCGCGCGTAAGACCAGAAAGGACCGTTACCTTAGTGGTTGCGCTCTGCAAATCAGAGCCCTCAGGAAGCTGCAAAGTAAGCTGAGAAACCTGCTCGTCCTCAACTGTTCCCTCCCAGGTTAAACGGGTCTCTTTGCCACCGATAACGCCATTGCCTTCCGTTTGGTTTGATTTAGCCGTTGTCTTGTTTGTGGTAAGAGCAAATGCACTCTGAACAGAAAACACGCTCAGGGACATAAAGAACAGCCCACTCAAAAGAAGCATGGCGAAAAAAACTACAAGCAGCGAGGAGCACGCACGTATATACGAGCACTTTGACTCAGCCGAATCATGAGCCATACTCTGGGGCGCAGATTCAGCTTTGAAACTCGCAGATGACATGCACAAGGACAGTTGCTGTCCTGACATAGTTTTGTGCAAAAGTGCAATCACGTGTAACTCCTTTAGTGCTTGAGATGCCTAAGCGCTGATACTAAAAACAGAGCAGCGCTTGAAGCCAAATCTGACTTCAAGCACTTTTTGTTGAGCTGATAAAACTAGATGTTAGAGCCAAACCATTTGGTCTTGAGAGCAGTCATGGTTCCGTCCTTCTCCATGTCTGCAAGAACCTTGTTGATTGCCTCGGTCAGTGCAGGATTGTCCTTGGAAACAGCAATGCCATACTGCTCACCTGTTGGAATCTCTTTTGCAATTGTCAAATCAGAATACGAAGTGCTAATCAGATTGGAAGCAACAGGTAAATCGATGACCATAGCATCGTACAAACCAGTCTGAACTCCTGCCATTGCTGCAGCAACGTCGTCTACAGAAACAATAGTTGCGTTTGGAAGGTTCTCCTTGGCCCAGTCCTCGCCAGAGGTGCCTGTCTGAACAACAACCTTCTTAGAAGCGTCGTTGAGCGACTGCTCGGTCTCGGTGCTGCCAGACTTAACAACCAGGGACTGATTGGAGTCGAGGTAAGAAGTAGTGAAGTCTACCTCTTGAGAGCGCTCATCAGTGATGGTAATACCCGCGATAGCAACGTCTGCTTTGCCACCCTGTTTAATAGTTGGAACAAGAGTGTCAAACTTCTGGTTTGGCAGGTACGTGACCTCGAGGTTGAGCCTCTTTGCAATCTCGGTAATAAGATCAACATCAAATCCAACAGGAGTCGTTGAGTTGCCCTCAAAGTACTCAAACGGTTGGAAACCAAGCTCTGCAACAACAGTCAGGTGACCCTTAGTTACCAGCGTATAGCCAGACTCTGACTGTGAAGTGGTGCTTGGCTGAGTGGTTTCTTGCTTAGATGACGAGCAAGCCATAAGACCAACAAGTGCACATGCCATAAAAACAGCAGCTACGCCCTTTAGAGCATTCTTTTTAACGGTAGTAACCAGTGACGATTTCATATTTGCCTCTTCCTGAATAAATCTGAGCTGAAATTCATTGGAATGAATTATAGAAAGCAAATATGAAAAATCTACTTATATTTTTCTTCGTATTTCTCGTTTTTATTGCATAAAAATAGCGAGAAGAACAACTTCTTTGCATAAATGACTACTATTTAGTCATTCTATCCAATAAAGACCAGGTAAAAGTAATTTTTTCAGTTCATAAAACGGTAACAATTCGAATAAGAAGGCTACATTCTTTGCGTGAAACAAGGGTTTCTCGTCAAAAAACCCTGCTCTGAAAAAATCAGAACAGGGTTCAAAGGTACATATAAACGCAAGCAGAATAGTTGCTTAGCAACCAGCGTAATACTTTTGCGTATCCCAGTCAGTAACTGCCAGGCAATACTCACGCCACTCCTCTGCCTTGCGCTCGCATAGGTATGAGAAGATGTGCTCACCAAGAACATCTTTAAGAAGCTCTGACTGCTTGAAGCGCTCAAGTGCCTCTCCAAGATTAATTGGGAGCTTCTCGCCATAATCGGCAGGATTTCCGCCTACAAACTCCTCAGGAAGCAAGAGGCCTTCTTCAATACCCTTAAGTCCAGCCATAAGCGTGACAGCATTAGCCAAATAAGGGTTTGCAGTTGGATCAGGAATACGCAGTTCAGCACGGGTGGCAACATGCTTTCCTGGCTTATGCGTAGGAATACGAACCATAGCAGAACGGTTTTTACGACCCCAGGTTGCATAGGCAGGAATAGCATCACGATCAAAACGCTTATAGGAATTAACCGTTGGGTTAGTAATAAGCATATACTCGGGAGCGTACTTAATAAGACCTGCAATGTAGTGTTGAGCAAGCTCAGAAAGGTGGGCTTCGCTCTCAGTCTTTGGAGCCCAGAACAGAGACTCGCCATCATGATCAAGAAGCGACTGATTCAAAAGCATGGCTGAGCCAGGGACACCCTGAAGAGGCTTTGGCATAAACGAAGCAAACACACCGTGAAGTGTTGCAATATGTCTGATAACCAGACGAGCAGTAACAATGTTATCCGCGCAAGTTAGTGCTTCTGCATAACGGAGCTCAACGCCGTTTTGAGCAGGGCCAGCTGCATGGAAAGAATACTGAACAGGAATAGAAAGATTCTCAAGCGCGCGAGATGTGGAGTATCGAAGACTATGGCTGAGATCAGCAGAATTCAAATCAAGGTATCCAGCCTGATCAATAGGCTTTGGCTCAGTCCCGCTCACAAAATAAAAATACTCAAGTTTAGGGCCAACATTTGCGACATAGCCAAGGTCTTCTGCCTTGATAAAAGCATTTCTAAGAACAAGACGTGGATCGCCTGTAAAAGCCTCACGTCGAGGAGTCTGAATATCGCAGAATACGTTTGCAACTACACCGTCATCTGTCTTCCAGGGAAGAATCTGGAACGTGTCTGCATCAGGAAACGCGAGAAGATCTGACTGCTCCTGAGAGGCAAAGCCATCAACGTTAGAGCCGTCAAAACCAATGCCCTCAACAAAAGCTTCTTCTAGCTCCTCAGGAGAAATAGAAAGAGCCTTTAGTCCGCCGAGTACATCGGTAAAACAAAGGCGCAGGTAGCGGACGTCTCGCTCCTCTACCGTGCGAAGAATATAATCAATTTTCTTATCTGTACTCATGTGGCCCTCCCGGGTCAGAAAACTGGAATCGTAACTACCATGACACATTCTTGTTACGGCTATGTTTCCACTTCCCTGAAACCGGGTGAATGGCAAAAATTGTTAATGAAATTGTGACAATTGACCTATTAAGCGTCAAAAGCCTTATCGACGTCAGAAATCATTTTCTGAGCAACACCACAGTGCCCATCTCCGCCATGATGAGTGCCACAGCTGCTGGATGAAGAGCAGCCAGAACAAGAGCCCTTTTTTGCACTCTTAAGTTGAGAACGCACACAAAGAGCGACAAGAGCAGCGACAATAAGGACAACCAAAATATCAATAGGACTCATGCAAATTCCCCTCAATTTGTTAACCATGGCATACTATACCCTCATTACGCGCTTGCATACGCTGAATCATAAATTATTTGCAGAATCTAAATTCTTGGCAAAATAGTTGAGAACTGCGCTCTAAATCAAAGTGAACTGCCTCCCATTTCTTATGTCCAAGAAATGGGAGGCAGTTCATATGCGGGTGATTATGATTCTGCAGCGTGTTAGCGTCGGCTTTTAGGCCTGGCGCACAAAATAGCGCAGCTTTGGTAGGTTCTGCTGAAGAATCGACATGTTCTTAATCAAGATAGCCAGGCAGCTAGGCGGTCACACTAC
>CAUTOT010000054.1:0-8284 GCA_963539765.1 uncultured Atopobium sp.
GCCTGGCTGTTTTGCATGACATTGTGATGGCAGCTCATTATGTCGACCGCCTGTATTTCTTAAAAGAGGGGACTATTGTTTCCGAGGGAACACCTGAGGACATTGTGACCCCTGAGTTACTTGCTGATGTGTATGGCGTTGAGGGCATGGTACGCCCATCAACTGCTGGAAACGGCATCAGCATTGATTACGTGTATTAATCGCCTGTTGAGTATCAACAGATGAATGAAAGGATATCCTATGGATCCTCGTGTAAGTTCAAATCTCTTTACGAGAAGGAATTTTTTGAGCATTGCAGCAGGATTTGCTGCAACTGCTGCTGGACTGGGTCTTACTGCATGCAACAATGCAACGTCTAGTCCATCTACCCCTGCTACTGAAGAAAAGAAGTCGGCCAATACGAGCTATCCCGTATCGTTCAAGCTCTATGACGGTGACGGCAACGAGTTTGAGGCCAAGTTTGACAAGGCTCCTGAGAGCGTTGTTACCCTGACAGATTCTGCAGCCGAGATTCTGCTGCGTCTGGGCCTTGGCTCCAAGATTATTGGCACCATCAAGCCTGATGCGCCAATGCCTTCAGATATTGCTGATGAGTATGCAAAGATCAAGCAGCTGGGCGATAAGAAGAGTCTTTCTCGCGAGGTTGTTGTTGCCGCTAATCCAAACCTTATTGTGGGCCGCTCACGTCTCTTTACTTCAAAGGACCAGACTTCTCCAAAAGACTACGCTGACCTGGGAATTTCTGTCTATACTCAGCTGGCATCTTCTGAGCAGGGCGATCCAACGCTTGCCGGAATTATTTCTGATATTAAGAACCTTGGATCTATTTTTGACGTTCAGAGCAATGCCGACACCTATACCGCTGACCTGCAGAAGCGCCTTGATGCCATTAACGAGCGCGTTAAAGCGCATGAGAAAGACGCAAAGAAGACCGTGCTGGTTATGACCAACCTCAAGGACGGCACGTTTGGCCTCTTTGGCGGTAGCGAGAAGAGCCTTGAGTTTACTATCATTGACCAGCTTGGAGCTACTCCTGCAACAACTCAGTCTGCAAATGGCCTGACGTATGAGAATCTGATTAAGTTCAACCCTGACGTCATTATTTACGTCACCGCAGAGCGCAATAAGGCAACTGACGCCGCAGCTAAAGACACCCTTCTGGGCGAGAGCTCTCTGCAGAACGTCCCTGCTATTGCCAACAAGAGCATCGTAGAGATTCCATACTCAGAGTACATTGACTACTCGCCACGTGCATTTGATTCTGCCGAGAAGATCCTTGAGGTTCTGTATCCTCAGAAATAGACGTATTTAAAGATACGGCACCGCAGAGACCAAGCAGGAAATTCATTTCCTGCTTGGTCTTTTCTATATACTATGGAAAGGAATACAGAGAGTTTCCTAAACAGATAGAAGAATTCTTATGAATTACGTCCAAAAAGTTCCCGTTGCTATTTGTGGTGTTGCATTAGGTTTTGCAGCACTTGGAAATCTTTTCAAGACTTCTTTCGAAGGCTTTTATCTTGCCTGCGGCATTATCTCTATTGCTCTTTTAGCTCTTTATACTCTCAAATTTATGGTGTCGACTAAAACTGTGTTGCGAGAGCTCTCGGATCCGATTGGACTTTCGGTTTCCGCAACATATCCGATGGCAGTTATGCTAATTTCGGTGTATATGAAGGCCGATATTGGTGATGCAGCACAGTTATTTTGGTTTGCAGGAATTGCGTTACACATCCTGTGCATAGCCCTCTTTACTTCTCGCTATATTGCAAAATTTAATTGGGAGAATGTGCACGCCAGCTGGTTCATTGTGTATGTGGGAATTGTTGTTGCTAGTGTTACAGCGCCGGCGTTTACCTTTGAAACAAGTGTTGGCACGGTTGCATTTTGGTTTGGATTTATCTGCCTTGTGGTGCTTTTTATTGTAGTAAGCATAAAGTACATAAAATATGGACCAGTGCCTGATTCTGCTGAGTCGCTCGCTTGCATTTATGCAGCTCCAACAAGTCTTTGTATTGCAGGATATATTCAATCTATTTCAGAAAAGTCTGTACCGTTTCTTTTGGTTATGGTGGTAATCGCTTCAATTATTTATGTAATTTCTTTTGTGTGGTGTATCAGGTGTCTTACAAAACCGTTCTTTCCCAGCCATGCCGCGTTCACTTTTCCTTTTGTAATTTGTGTCGTTGCGCGCACGCAGACGTCGGCATACCTAGCTGAACTCGGCCAGCCTCTTCAATGGCTTGACGGAATAGCTGCTGTTGAAACGGTGCTTGCAGCAGGGCTTTGTATTGTTGTGCTTGTACGATTACTTGCGTACGTGCGCGATCAGACTTTGTCTTAAGAGAGGCGAAAGATACGAGTTACTTGAGGTGATGCTTTGTATTTGTTTTAACAAGAGTCATTGTCCAAAGGTAATGAGAACTTCAAGTATTTTGTCGTCAGGTTTTTATTATTTTTTGCATTTTGTGTTTCCAATATAAACCGTTACTGCCGCATCAATCGCAATAATACTGCCCGCAATGATTGCTGTTGTGTTTGTTATATTTGGGTAAAGTACGGCCATGTAAAGCATTGTTAGCGCACATACAGACATAGAAATACCCGTTACAAAACAAAGTTTTTTCTCGTCTATTGTTTTCTTTTCATCTTCAGTCATTGTATTATATCCAGCAATTGAAGCAGCGCCATGACCGGATAAAAGTATGAGAGACCAAATGCCAAAAATTGCGGTTAAGGACCACAATATAACTGAAGATAACATCATATTCACTCCAATCTGGAACGAACTGCTTGTTAATTGAATTATACGACTTCGAATTTAATTGGGTAATTGAATAATTCAAGCCCCTTCATTGTTATGTTTGTTAGCAACAACATAGACCTTTTACTGTCCATTGCAGTACCCACTTGAATTATATTTAAGACTTACTATTCCTTTTGTATACAAGTTTCAAATTTTGGATGGTATTTGAGAAAAAAGGAGATTCTGAAGAAAGTTAATACTTATCGAATATGCTACCAATGATATAAAAGTCGAACTAACTATTTATCATTAAAACTCAACAGTAGATAATATTAAATTAAAGTTTATGCTCTTTAAAGAATTGAAGGGTAATTTGATGGATAACATAGAATTCTTCGAGCAAACTATCGAGACTGTAGAGAAAAGAGAATATCCATTTCTCTATAAACCTGAAGATCAGAATACTGCCGTTTATTATTCTGAGAAAAATGTAAGAAAGCTTCGCTCCAAATCTAATAAAAAAGTACCTATTTCTTTGGGAAAACGAACTGTTTTTAATGTAAGTAATACCGACTCTTTTGATGCTGCAAAATTATTAAGTGAAAAGCAATCAAAGAATACATCTGTTCTTAAAAATATCTTGGTACTTAATTTTGCAAATCCATACACCCCAGGTGGTGGAGTATTAAATGGCGCTAATGCTCAAGAAGAAGACCTATGCAGAAGATCCACTCTTTATAAATCGTTAACATCTGAAGAAGCGTCTAAGTTTTATGAAGAGAATAAAAAGGGTAAAGAAAATATCTTTACTGATGCAGCAATTCTTAGCCCACATGTTGAAGTATTTAGAAATCCTAATGGAAGTTATTTGGATAAGCCACTAGAAGTAGCAGTTTTAACTATGGCTGCTCCTTATGCCCCTGGACTAGCGGGAGTAAAAAAAGAAGAAATATATGATGTATTCAAAACCAGAATCATGGGCATGCTTGATATTGCTATTAATGAGGGGTATGAAAATCTAGTTCTTGGTGCATGGGGATGCGGAGCATTTGGAAATGATGCTCAGTTAGTTTCCAGAGCATTTTTTGAAGTTTTTAAAGAGATTCGAGTACCATCAGCCGATGGATTATTTAAGGACCTAGAATGCGATTCTCTTTTTAGATATGTTTGTTTTGCTGTTTTAGATAAATCATATGATCAGTTCAATTATTTTTCTTTTAAGGATAGATTTGAACCGTTTAATACAAATCAAAATAGCGATAAATCATTAGAAGATAATGAGGATGTTATCTCTAGAGCCAATGAGGAAGAAGCTGTAGATTCACTTCACAGAATGCGAATTAAATGCTTTGAGAAATTTGCTCCAGTTGTATCAGGTAAACACGTTGAGTATTATTCTGCTCGAACTGTTCCAGAGCACTTGCTCAGGAAAGCAATTTCATTATATGCGATTGGATATGACCAGGATGGATTTGTAGGACTTATTGATGACTCCATTTTAAGTGACGGATCTTCTGGTGCTTTGTTTACTCGTTCAAAAATGTACTTGTCTGACTTCCCTCGTCCTCCCAAAAAAATTTGGTACGACGAAGTAACCTCTATTGATTCAAGTGATAGCAAGAAGCTTTCCTTGACAATGAAAGATGAAACTAGGATTACATTTTCAAGCATTGGATTCAATGAGGTTGGTTTAGCAGAACTTCTTAGTGAGATGATCTGTCTTCGAAGTGCTTATGCTGCATTTGATACAAAAATTCCAAATTTCAAGCAAAAGAGCAATGACGTCATTTATTCAGGTATTGTTGAGGGAAATAGGAAAACTGTCGATAGAGTTGCGGGTGAAGAAGTTTTTCACACAGCTCAGGGACATGGTTTTGCGGCTGAACAAGCAAATAATCAATATGACAATTGGCACGGCAAAAAAGGAAAAGTTATTGGAGGCAACAACGCAAAAAATGGAGCAGACAGGCTTGTCTATGAAAAAGATGGAACCCCGATATTTATTCAAAGTAAGTATTACAAGACTGGAAGCGAATGTATTAGAGCATGTTTTGAAAATAATAAATTTAGATATTTTGATGGCCAAGGCAACCCTATGGTCATTGAAGTTCCTTCTGATAAGTATGCAGAAGCGATTACTGCAATGCGAAAGAGGATTCTTAATAATGAAGTTCCAGGTGTAAGAGATCCTGATTCTGCAACAGAGATTGTGAAACCTGGAAAATATACGTATAAACAGGCTGTAAACATTGCAAAAGCTGGAAACATAGAATCGCTTAAATATGATGCAAAAAATGGTGTAGTAGTTGCACAATCTGCCTTTGGGGTTACTGCGCTAATTACTCTTGCGTTATCGCTTTGGTCTGGAGAAAGTTTTTCTATGGCTTTAAAGCGTGCAACGATAGATGGGCTGAAATTAGGCGGAATGACATTTATCGTATCAGTTGCTGCGAGCCAACTATCGAAGGCAGGCTTGAATTCGCTTATGGTTGGTAGCACTGAAGCTATTGCAAGGAAATTGGGATCTAAAGTCTCTGCAATAATTGCGAATGCATGTAGGCCTGGAAGGCAAATAGCTGGAGCAGCGGCCCAAAAAAGTGCTGCAAAAATTCTTAGAGGAAATGCTATTACCTCCACTTTAACTTTTACAGCAATTTTTACATTTAATGCAGTAGATATGTTTAGGAGACGTATTTCAGCTCAGCAGCTTTTTAAAAATTTAATATCTACTGGTGCAGGTCTGGCTGGTGGATTTGGCGGAATGGTGATCGGAGCGACTGCCGGCACCCTGATTGTTCCGGGGGTTGGTACCGCAGTAGTTTCAGTCATTGGAGCTACGGCAGGGGGATGTGCTGCTGAGCAAGCAGCAAATGTTTTGGTAGGTCATTTTATTGAAGACGATGCTGTTCAGATGACTGCAATATTGGAGAAACAATTTAGTAAGTTAGTTGTAGAGCATTTACTTAATAAAGATGAAACTGAGAAAGTTTTGGATGATATTACAACAAGACTTGACGGGAAAATCCTTAAAGAAATGTATTCTAAAGAGGATCGAGTGAGGTTTGCTGACGAGCTTATTACACCAACTATTAAAAAAATTGAATCCAATAGAGAAAAGATAGTTTCTCCTGAGGCTGGTGACATAATTACTGAAACCGAATTGATACTTTCAGAGGTCATGAAAAATGGAGAAGAGGGGCGATAATGAAAAGCGATGTGGATAAGCTAAATCTTGTCATTGAAGAATATAGCGTACCGCTTGGAATAAAAATTGACGACATGGATAGTAAAGATGCCGCTGAAATTGTGTTTCCAAAGAATATTAATGCGTTGAATGCAATTAGGGATGTATTTAGTGAGACTGGAATTATTTTAAAAGAAGATTTGGACAAGAGTATTTATATAGCTGCAATCAAAGCAGGTTTATTTGACGCAAATGAAGCAATAGTTATTGCACTTATAGATCAGCATAAGTGTTTGATAGCAGCGTATGCAAAAGAAGGTTTAATAAAACAGTCAACATCAAAAAGTGCAATTGAAAAAATCAAAAAGGCCTCTTGTAGATACACAAATCTAGAGATTTAGGATGTCTGATGTAAGTTGTGCAATATTGAATTAGCACAGCTGTTTATAAGTACTTTTATACAGAGACAATCTTGATAATTTTAATGTTTTCAAGAGAACATTCAGATTGGAAGCATCCATTACGAGTTTTTGCGCTCTAAACCACAAGTTCTCTGAGCATCTGACCATACACAGTTGAGTCGCTAGTCATACGCTCACAGTGATCATAGCCTTGCCAGATAGTAAGTGTGGCCTCGGGATAGACTTTTGGCAGAACTTGCCTTGCGCGTTTCAAGTCAAAGTCCTTTTCGCCATACGTGAAGATACAGCGACGTTGTACCTCAGGGCTAAGGGTGGGGAGGTCAACGTTACTGCAGTCGTGAATGATGTTCTGGATGCTTTGATCGCTCATCGCAATAAAATGCTCTGACATAGGTTGAGCTGCAACTTTTCCGTAAAGTTGTTCCATCTTTTTCACGGAAAGCTCTGGGTCTGCAATGGCTTTGCGATGCTTGGCAAGAAACACTTTCTTGAGCACAAATTCAAGCGTGGAGGCAAGAAATCCTCCTGTCCAGAAGCTTGTTCCCTCAAAGAAGAGGTGGTCAAAAGCCAGGTCATTGAACTTGAGGAGCTCAGACAGAACCACTCCACCTAAAGAGGCACCAAAGCCAAGGGAGAGATGGATTATGTTGTGCTCCAGCAGCCAGTCGTGAATCTGCGCAGCTTCCTGGGACACCGAGGTGTATTCCGTTGCGTCTTCTTCTCCGTGGGCGGCAAGATCTGGGACCAGATAGCGCAGGTCATCACCCATGTTGCTCACAAGAACTGTCTTCATTCCCTCCGCCGAAGAAAGCATGGGATGAATCAGCAACACGGTAGGTGTGGTCTGGGTGCAAGCGTTGGGCTCAATGAGGTGCATCTTCATGACAGTCCTCCATCTGTTGTTCACCTGCGATTATATCCCTGGCTGGAGTGTGGATTTGCCGCTTGTTCACCAAAGCTGACATTTTCCGCGAACGGTAGGGATGGAGTTGTGGGGGTTCACGCCCGTTTGATGATTTGTATCAAATGGGTTCATTTTTTCTTGTTATCAGCATGAAATTGGCGTGTATGTGGGACACTAAATAACAGCACATACTGACCGGTCAAGAAAGGAAGGCTCATGGCATACGAGTCTCGTGAAGAAATTGACAGCAAATATAAGTGGGATTTGTCCTCAATGTTCCCTAGTGATGAGGCATTTGAGGCTGGACTTGAGGAGCTCAAGGCTTACTGTCCAAAGCTGCTTGCGTTCAAGGGCAAGATTTCCACCTCCGCACAGGCTCTTCTGGAGTTTCTGCAGCTTGAGGACAAGATGACCCTTCTGCTATACAAAATTATCAACTACGCCGAGCGCAAGAGCGACGAGGATACCCGCGTTGCTAAGTACCAGGCATACGTCGCAAACGCTACCAGCGCATATACGCAGGTTGGCGAGGCAACTTCTTGGTTTGCCGCAGAGCTTCTTGCAATTCCAGCAGAATCTGTCGAGAAGTTCTATGCAGAGGTTCCAGCTCTTGAGTTCTATCGTCGTAAGCTCAACAAGATCTTGAACCAGCGCGAGCACACCCTTTCTGCTGAGGAAGAGGCTCTTCTGGCACGTGCTGAAGAGCTTGCTGTTCAGCCAACCAACATCTTCTCTATGTTTGACGATGCAGATCTTACCTTTGATGACGCAGTTGACTCTGAGGGCAAGACTCATAAGCTGACCAGCGGTTCATTTGTTCCTCTGCTGATGGATGCCGACCGCGTCCTGCGCGAGTCCGCATTCAAGCAGCTTTACAGCCGCTTTGGCGAGTTCCGTAACACCTCCGCTGCAATTCTGACCAGCCAGGTTAAGAACCTGCAGTTCTTCTCGTCATCTAGAAAGTATGCAAGCTCCCTTGAGGCTGCTCTTGCAGAGAACGAGATTCCTGTTGAGGTCTACAACAACCT
>CAUTOT010000055.1:0-7962 GCA_963539765.1 uncultured Atopobium sp.
CTCTCAAAGCGCCTTGATGATAACGAGAAAACCTTTGATCAGCTTGCCATTACTGGCTCTGATCAGGAGCGCGCTGATGCTCAACAGGAAGCAGAGCAGATTTCGCTGGATATTAGTAATGTTATCTCTGACCTTTCTAGTCTTGATGACTCCAATGGAAACTATCGTCAGACTATTGAAAATCTCACCAAACTGGGTAACTGGCTTCGTAATCGCTCCGATGCTTTGAGCGAGGGATGGAAGCGCTCAGTTGCTTCTAACAATCCTTCTCAGGACAAAGACAATATCTTGGCGCCAGTCGATAACATCAGAGACTCAAGTGGTTCCAGCTCATACCAGAAACTTTTTGATGAAAATTACGTGAATTGGAAGCCACAAAAGCAGTAAAAATCTACCGTTCAGCTGCTTTAATTTCAAAAATCTCATCATACTGGTAAAATAATTAGGTTAGAAAAGAAGTTCTTTATTACTAAGGGTTTCTCGCGTTTTCTTCTTCTCTTAGATGTAAAGAAGCTTGGAGGAATTATGTTTGGACTTGATCCATTGTATACACCAGAGCGCCAGGTCACTGGTACTGAGGTAGCTGTCTTTGATACCAACAAGGGAATCATTAAGGTTCAGCTTGACGGTAAGGGCGCACCTATTCATGTAGCAAACTTCTGCGAGCTTGCAGAGTCTGGCTTCTATGACGATACCAAGTTCCACCGTCTTGTCCCTGGCTTTGTTCTTCAGGGCGGAGACCCAAACACTCGTGAGATGAGTGTTGAGGACGTTATTTTTGGTAACCCTGGTCCTGACGGAATTCCTGGTACCGGTGGTCCTGGTTATCGCATCAAAGAGGAGTTCACCACCAATCCAAATAACTCCCACGTTGATGGTGCACTTGCTATGGCTCGTTCTCAAGATCCAAATTCCGCAGGTTCTCAGTTCTATTTCTGTCTTGGTCCACAGCATGGCTTGGATTCTGGATACACCGTATTTGGCACAACTATCGAGGGAATGGATGTCATTTCCCAGTTAAAGGTTGGCGATATCGTCAATTCCATTAGAATTGAAAACGCTTAAAGCCAAGTCGCACAAACTCTTGGAGGATATTGTGAATCAACAGGCATTTGAGTTAGGTAAATCTGCATATGATCAGGGCGACTGGTTTGTAGCTATCAGTCAGTTTGATGTGGCTAAAGAGCCAGGCGAGGTAAACGGTCAGATTGACCACCTTCTTGGAAACGCTTATATGAAGCTTGGACAGTTTGATTCCGCAGCTTCTGCTTACAAGTCCGCTCTTGCTGACGCTTCCTACGGCAAGGTTGGCGCACTCTCTACAAACCAGGGTCGCGCTCTTCTGGCTGCTGGTAGGGTACAGGAGGCAATTGCCGCCCTTACTAACGCTGTCCAGGATGTTTCTTACGCAACTCCTTATAAGGCACAGCTTGCCCTTGGTTCTGCTTACGAGAAAATCGGTGATATTCGTAACGCCGGTATTGCTTACAGAAACGCTGCAGTAGACGAGAAGAACCCTAATCCTTCATCTGCACTCTGCAGTCTTGGTGCATGCTTTATGGGTCTGAATAGACCTGTTGATGCAGTTGAGGCATATCGCACTGCACTTGATTTTGCTAATCCTTTGGAGAACTCCAATAAGATTTATGCAGATCTTGGTCTTGCATATGTTGCAGCTAATCGTATGTCTGAGGCGGTTGATGCCTTTACTCACGCAACCGCAGATGGCAGCTTTGTCCTGTCAAATCAGCAGCAGTCTGCTTTTGATGCTGCTCGTAAGGCAATTACTGCAATTACTTCTGGTAAGCCATCTGAGACCGATGCCTTCCTTCAGGCAGCTGGTTATGGTGCCTACGATCCACTTGATCCTACAGGTATGTCTGGCGAGCTCATTCCTTCTGCAGAAGATACTGGTTTCTTCCAGATTACTGAGCAGGAGATTATTGAGCAGGACAAGAAGGACAAGAAGATTAGGCGTAAGCATCGCCACACCGGTCTTAAGGTATTTATTACCATTCTTATCTTGCTAATCTTGGCTGTTGGTGGTGCTGGTTATGCTTATTACCGTGGCTATGGATGGCCAACCCAGCAGTCTGTTGTTCAGGACATTTTCAACGCTAAGGCACAGGGCACCGATATTGGTCGCTATGTCTCTAGCTCTGTTTCTAGCACCACACTTCAGCAGATTTCTAACAGCCTGCCATCAAGCTCTGCTGTCACCATCAACGGTGTTGACCAGAGCATGACTCACTCAACAGTAAACGCTTCTGTCAGCCTTTCTAACGGCGGAAACGTTGACTACACCATTGAGCTTGTTCGTGATGGTATTGGCTGGAAGGTGGCAAGCGTTACCACTACGTACGTCAGCCAGAATAACCAGAACTCTGGTACAACTTCTGGTACCAACGGTTCTAACTCGGGAACTACCTCTGGAACCAATGGATCTAACTCCTCAAATTCCTCTAATAGTTCCTCCAGCTCTTCAAAGTCTGGTAACTAGTACTAAACTGTTTTAACTGTTCTTTCTGCAGGATTATTACGCATACGCGTAGCACGTTTGATTGGATATCATGTCTATCTTCGATTCGCTCTTCGGAGAATATGGCGGAGACCTAGCCATCGATTTGGGAACTGCAAATACCCTTGTTGCAGTTCGTGGTCAGGGTATTGTCATCAATGAGCCATCGGTTGTTGCAATCGATAAAAGCGAGAGCCGCGTTTTGGCTGTTGGCGCTGACGCAAAGCGCATGATTGGCCGTACTCCTGGCTCCATCATTGCAGAGCGCCCTCTTAAAGACGGCGTCATTGCAGACTTTGATGTTACTGAGGTTATGCTTCGTTACTTCATCGAGAAGGCACGTGAGCGTAAATATCCTTGGTCACCACGTCCACGCGTAGTTGTTTGAGTTCCTTCTGGCGTTACAACTGTATAGAAACGCGCTGTTTTTGAGTCAACTATACAGGCAGGTGCACGTCAGGCATTCTTGATTGAGGAGCCTATGGCTGCAGCCATTGGTGCAGACCTGCCAATTGAGGATCCAACAGGCTCCATGGTTGTTGATATTGGTGGCGGTACTACTGAGGTCGCCGTTATTTCCATGGGCGGTATTGTTGTCTCGCAGTCCATCAGAACTGCAGGTGACGAGTTTGATCAGACTATTCTTGAACATGTTCGTGATGCGTATAACCTCTCTATTGGTGAGCGCACCGCAGAAGATATCAAGATCAAAGTTGGCTCAGCAGCTCCTCTAGCAGAAGAGCTTGACGTTGAGGTCAACGGTCGTGACGTCATGAGTGGTCTTCCAAAGACTGTTCGTATTGAATCAGAAGAGATTCGTCGTGCCCTTGATCGTCCTCTTGATGAGGTTACCAAGGCTGTTAAAGATGCTCTTGATGTAACTCCACCAGATCTTGCTTCTGACCTTATGTACTACGGTATTTTGCTTACTGGTGGTGGCGGAATGCTTCGTGGTCTTGACCAGAGACTTCGTGAAGAGACTGGCGTGCCTGTTAACGTAAGCCCAACCGCTCTAGAAAATGTTGTTACCGGTTGTGCAAAGGTTCTTGAGGCTAACGCGTTGTCCGGTGGATTTGTTCAGAGTGCAGGCCAATAAATATGCCATTGTCTAATCAGATCCAGGGCGCTTCATCAGGCCTTGGATCTAACAATAATAAGCATACGGGCGGCCGTAGTTTTATTATTCTTTCGCTGCTTTCAATTGTGTTATTGACGGTTAGCGCTCGTATGGGTGCAGGGGGACCGCTCGAGATGGTTCGAGGCGGCTTCTCTACTATTACCATGCCTTTTAGAATGGCAGGTTCTGCTATTGCTATGCCTTTCCAGGGCATTGGTAACATTTTTAGTAACTTAACAGCAGACCAGCAAACGCTTTCTGACCTTAAGGCAGAAAACGAGCAACTGCGCTCAAGAAACGCAGAGCTCGAAGAGACAAACCAGTCTACGCAGCGCCTGCAGGGTCTTCTCGACCTTAAAAATACTTATAACCTGCAGTCTACAGGCGCTCGTGTCATCTCTGGCTCTACTGACTCGTTCAATAACACCATTGTGATTGACAAGGGAACTTCGTCGGGACTGGCTGTTGGCATGCCAGTTGTTGATAGCGGCGGCGTTATTGGCCAGATTATTGAGTGCGGTCCTACAACTTCTACTGTTCGTCTTATTACTGACGAGAAGAGCGGTGTGGCTGCTATGGTTCAAAGCAGCCGAGCTCAGGGCATGCTTATGGGCTCCGCTTCAAGGCAGATTACCCTTAACCTGATCAACACTAACCAGAAGGTTGCTGTAGGCGATACGGTAGTTACCAGTGGTCTTGGTGGCGTGTTCCCTAAGGGCCTTCCTCTGGGTAAGGTTACCAGCGTTGAAGCTGCTCCAGGATCGCTCTATTACACCATTGTTATTGAGCCTTTTGGAAATGTCAGTACCAATGAGGAGGTAATGGTTATCACGTCTCTTTCTGAGGAGCAAAAAGCTACCGCAGATGATATTGCAGAGGCAGATAAGCAAAATACTCCAACAGCAACTAATTCTGACAGTAAGGATAAAGACTCCAAAGACGGATCTTCGGGTTCTTCATCAAGCAACTCTTCTGGCAGCGGCTCTGCAAACAACACAACAAATTCCCAGCAGAATGCAACAGTTGCTGCTCCAACGGGTAATACACAACATAACAGCGGAAGAACAGATTAAGGGGGATGTATGCAGGTTTCTGATAGAAATAAAAACACACGCAGCATCACCGTTCTTGCTGTTGTTTGCTTCATTTTGCAGATTATGCTTACACCACAGGTTTCTTTTGGTGGGGGAGTCATCAATTTTGCATTGATTTTCTCGGCAGCTATTGCCCTGAGATATGGTGGCAAAACTGGCGTAATAAGCGGCTTTATTGCAGGTCTAATCTATGATCTGACTTCTGCCAATCCCATTGGCCTCATGGCGCTCTTGCTTGTGGTGAGCTCTTATTTCATGGGCCAAGAGGTAAGAGACAGAATTTCTGGCAATTTTGGTACCTCTATGGGTTTTGTGGCACTTCAAACCTTTGGTGTCACCTTTATGTACCAGCTCATCAACTCTTTGATTGGCTCTGGCGGCAACTTCTTCGAGGGACTGTTGTTTAAGTCTTTCCCCACTATGTTGTTCACTCTTTTGGCTGCTCTACCTGTTTTCTATGTGCTTTCGCATTCCCAAAGATCTCACTCTTCTTTGGGTGGAACAACGCTCTATCGCGGATCTCACCGAGCTCCACAGCGCCTTAAATAAGGGGATAGTATGAATTTCACCCTTGTTATCCTTGCTTGTTGCGCTGTCGCAGCAATTGGTTTGATCATCGTATACCTAACCTTTGGTAGAAAAGATTCGCCATTTACCTTTGATATTGGTGGTGGCGCGCCTAAGGCTTCCGGCGGTTCTGATGGTTCTGCCGAGAAAACCCTCTCGTCCAGACTTATCGGTTTTGCAATTGCCGTCGGCGGTATGTTTGCCGTGCTTATTGGTCGTCTTTGGACCATGCAGCTCTTATCGTCAGCTGACTATACCGAGCAAGCAGAGAGAAACCGTACGCGAACAGTTACTACCGCAGCTCCTCGCGGTCGCATTCTGGACAGAAATGGCGTGGAGATTGTTACTAACAGGCCAAGTCCAACGGTAGTAGCTCGAGCAGACGTTGCAGAAGACTACATTAAGCTGCAGATTCTTGCTAACCTTTTGGGTATGCCTATGTTGGCGGTGCGCAGAAAAATCATGGATACCTCTGATGGCGCCCAAGCGCTTCGCACGGTTTCTGTAGATGTTTCTAGGCGCGTAGTTGCCTACATTTACGCTCATGGTGCTTTGCTTGATGGCGTTTCAATTGAGGAGCGCACCCAGCGCGCCTATCCAAACGGTTCTCTTGCAGCTCATGTTGTTGGCTACACCGGAACTGTTACACAAGAGCAGCTTGAAAGCAGTAAAACTGCGGATGGTGGCTTTGTGTATGCCCACGGCGATATCGTGGGACAAACGGGTGTTGAGTATCAGTACGAGTCCGCTCTTCAGGGTGTTCGTGGTGAACAAACGGTGTATGTTGACGCTGCTGGTAATGTTTTATCTCACTCAACGTCTATTGCTCCTCAGAGCGGCTCAGATGTTGTTTTGACCATTGATGCAAACATCCAAAAAGCAGCAGAAGCATCCCTTGTCAGTGTTATCAATACCGTTAGATCACAAGACTTCCAAGGTCGCAGTGCAAGTGTGGTGGCACTTGATTGCACCAACGGTGAAGTTATTGCTATGGCAAGCTATCCAACGTATTCACCTTCAATGTTTGTTGGAGGTATTTCCAGTTCTGACTGGGATACGCTTTCTTCTGAAGAGGCAAACTATCCGCTGATGAATCGCGCAATTGCTGGACAGTATCCAACTGGATCTACCATCAAGGCGCTTACTACCTTTGCGGGACTCAAATACGGCATTTGTGACGGAAATTCAAGCTGGTATTGCACGGGTTTCTGGACTGGTTTTGGCGAGCAGTACGGCATGCACTGTTGGCTTCTTTCTGGTCACGGCACCGTTAATCTGATTACCGGTATTACCAACTCTTGCGATATTGTTTTTTATGAGATTGGTAAGGGCTTCTTCTATAACAACGATCATCCAGAGGGCATGCAAGAGACATTCCGTGCCTTTGGACTTGGTGCACTTTCTGGTATTGACCTTCCAGAAGAGGCATCTGGCCGCGTTCCTGATGCAGAGTGGAAGTGGAATTACTTTACTAGCTCACCTGATGATGCTCGTAAGTGGCAGGGCGGCGACAACTGTAACCTTGCAATTGGACAGGGCGATCTTTTGGTAACCTGCCTCCAGATGGCAAATGCGTATTGTGGTATTGCAAACCGAGGTCCAATTTACAAACCACATGTTTTGAAGAGTATTAACGCCAGAAATGGCAATGGCTCTGTTATTGAGTATAAAAACGAGGTCATTCTGAGCCCAGAAGAAAAAGATGAGCACCGAGACATTGTTGCTCGTGGCCTGTATGGCGTTGTCTACGAGGAATCCGCTTCTCAGACTATCCACTGGACCAATCTTGATGTCACGGTTAATGGTAAGACGGGTACTGCTGAGCAGCAGTCTATTGGCGAGCCCGTTGGTTGGTTTGTTGGTTATGCGCCTGCTGATAAGCCTCAGTACGTTGTTGCTGCCAACCTTGACTGTGCGCCTTCTGGTGCAGGTTCTGGTATGTATATTGTTCGAGACGTCTTTGGCGCAATTTATAATCAGCCAGACAATGTTGGTAGATAAGGAGGCGAGAAACCCATGGCACTTGATTCATCTGCAGTTACAAAACAGAGAATTAACTCTCCCTTTAGAAGGCGTGGAGGTATTCCTTCAGGCGGTCTTGCTAAGAAAGAGAGACTTACCGGTAAGAATATCCTGAACAATCTTTATCTTGCGCAGCTTGTTCCCGCGGCTCTTCTCGTCCTCATTGGTATTGTGGTTATTTGGACCGCATCAATGAACATTGCCGAAGCTAGTTTTCCTAGGCATCTTCTTGGTATTGGCCTGGGCCTTGTTTTTGCCACGCTTATGTGGCGCTATGACTATAGAGCACTAGCAAATATGACAAACGTGCTGCTTGTCGGCGTTGTTGTATTGATGATTTTGCCTAAGGTTCCAGGCTTTGGTGTCTCGGTCAAGGGTATGACTGGTTGGGTTAATATCCCGTTTGTTGGCTTTAGATTTCAGCCGTCTGAGCTGGGAAAGATTGTCACAATCTTCCTTATGGCTTCAGTGTGCGCTCAGTATAACGGCAAGGTAGAAACACTTAGGGACTATGTAAAGCTTTGTGGAACGTTGATGGTTCCCTTTGGCTCCATTATGCTTTTGCCTGACCTGGGAACTGGTCTGATTATTTTGGTTATCGGAGCTACTATCATCATTTGCTCTGGCGCAAAACGTTCTTGGAT